>JANNDD010000683.1:0-1503 GCA_031387365.1 Armatimonas sp.
AGAAGCGCTCGGTTTGCTGGTGCAGCGCTACGGCGAGGTCTGTCTCCTGGCGGGCAATCGCCCAGAGCGCCTCGGGGTAGAGCTGGGTGTGGAGGCCACGAAACGCGACATAGCGGCCCTGCTCTGGCGCACCAAATACCACCGGAATCGCCGACGTGCCTAGGGAGAGGGAGTCCACGCTTCCCTCCAGCGCCGCGCCCAGTGCTTCGGGAGCGGTGAGCGCGTGGTGAATGGTTGCACGGAGCGGCAGGAGAGCTGTCGGCTGGGCGCAGAGCAGCCCGATGGCTTCCAGATCGGCGGGCAGGCTCGTGGGAGAGGCCAGGCAGAGCTGCGTCTTCACTCCGGCACGGGCAAGTTGCTCCAGGATCTCCAGAAGCTCGGAGAGAGACTCTCCATAGAACGCGAGTCGTAGGCTCATGGTTGTCGTGTCTATTTGGATTCGTGCGAGGGATTAAAATCCCTCGCTGCGGGTCGGCTCCGCCGATGTCCTTCGGACAAGAGGGCAGGTTTTACTTTCTGTTTTTCCGTCCGGAGGACGCGCCGAAGGCGTTGGGAGCGAGGGATTTTAATCCCTCGACACCGTCGACACCGTAAAAATCAGCCACCCGTCGCAAAAACGGCGCAGAGCATTTGCTCTGCGCCGTTTTTATTTGGTTAAGGAAGCGACTAGCGCTTGCCCTTCAGACCACCCCCCCCACCAGGGGGCGGCATGCCCGTGTCGGGTGGCGGGATACCCACTGCGGTTTTGGCCGCAGGTGAGTTATTGTCGATCGAGGCAGATACCTTAGCGGGTGCCTCCTCTTCGGTCTTGCTGTTGCAGCCGATAAGCGGCAACACCAGGAGCGCAAGAAGAAGCGCGGTCGAAAGGGATTTCTTAATCATAGTACTCTCTTTCCTGATCTCTTAGTAGCGGTAGTCCCAGTACGTGAAGATTCGGCCATTGGCGGTGGTGCTAAAGTCGCAGCGCTCCAGGTCGTTGCGAACCATGGACTTCACGTGACCATCGGCAAACGCCACGTTGGCGCGGCCCGACTCCACAGCGGCGCGGCTTCCGCCACGGCCCTTCGTGTTGGAGTGCAGGTACCAGGTCCAGCCCTGTCCTCCCAGACCAACACAGCCACCCGGCAGGTTCTCCGGCCAGACACCCGTGTTACCCACCGCCTGGGAGATGGAGACTCCCGTGTTATCCCAGACAGAGTCCGCAACGAGTAGCACGGTCTCGGCAGGACGCTGAATGGCGGCGGTTGCGCTACGAGCGCCCCACTCGACCAGAAGAATATTGACGGCGATCTTGCTGAAGGCGCTGTCGTAGTAGCCCGCCGCGTCCATTGCTGCGATGTAGGGGATACCTGCAACACTAGGGTTGGGGATGGCGGTCTGCCAGTTGGTCTTACCCGCTTCAGGGCAGACGGTTATCTGCCAGTTCTTGAGATAAGGCTGAACGACGCCGAGGAACATGTGGTTGCCCCAGGTCTGGACATTACCAGGGTTGCCCCAGTCAGG
>JANNDD010000747.1:0-1424 GCA_031387365.1 Armatimonas sp.
CTGCGCCGCTTGCGCCTGGATCGCCGCCACGACACTCGGGTGGCAGTGGCCGCAGGCATGCACCGCGATCCCACCCGTGAAGTCCACAAACTCCCGCCCCGAGAGTGTCGAGACATGGCTCCCTGCTGTCTGACCGGCGACTTCATCGGTCTCGAAGCCTAAAACATCGGCCAGTAATCCGGCCTGATTGAGCTCTAATATGTGTGTCTTGTTCATAACTACCCACCTCCCTGCGGGTTAGAGTCTCCCCGGTTGGAGCGGGGAGACTAACGAGCCTACGGCTACAAAGGCCGCTTCGGGCCATACGGAATTCGTCGGAGAGAATCGGGATGGGCGGCACGCCCTTTGTAGCGCGGAGCGCTCTCCAGCACCGTCGCTCTAACCGGCGGTGTTAAACGTCGATCTGTGCCCGTACCAGCTCGCTGCCCTCGGCGTAGTTGATGTAGGCGGCTTTCCACTCGGTGCACCAGTCCATCGCCATCCAGCCTGCCTCGCGGTGGCCGTTGCCGGTATTCTTGACGCCACCAAATGGGAGCTGGATCTCCGCGCCGCTGGTGGGCAGGTTGATGTAAACGATCCCGCTTTCGAGTTCGTCTAGGGCCCGCATCCCGCGCCGCAGGTTCGCGGTGTAGAGCGAGAGCGAGAGGCCGTAGTCGGTGCCGTTGGCAATGGCGATGGCATCGTCGAGGCCGTCTACTTCGATGATCCCCGTGACCGGGCCGAAGATCTCTTCTTGGGCGATCCGCATACTCGGGGTCATGTTGTCGAAGATCGTCGGGGCGTAGAAGCAGCCCTTGTCCAGCGGCGCATCCGTGAGGGGCGTGCCGCCGGTAAGCACGATGGCACCCTCACTCTGGCCGATGGCGATGTAGCTGTGGATGCGCTCTAGCTGCGTGCGATTCACGACCGGGCCGATCTGGGCATCGGGGTCTGCACCCGGAGCCATGCGCAGCTTGAGCGTCTCGGCCACTAATCTTTCGGTAAAGTGTGCTTTGATTTTTCTATCCACGATCAGGCGGCTTGCGGCGGTGCAGCGCTGGCCTGCGGTGCCAAAGGAGCTCCAGAGACAGCCCTTAACCGCCAGCTCGATATCGGCATCGTCTAGCACGACAATCGCGTTCTTGCCGCCCAGCTCGCAGCTCACGCGCTTCATGAGCTGGCCGCAGCGCCCGGCGATGTGCTTGCCGACGGCGGTCGAGCCCGTAAACGAAATGGTCGAGACGCCCTCGGCTTCCACTAGGGCTACGCCTGCCTCCTCGCCGTAGCCGGTCACTAAGTTCACGACGCCGGTAGGGACTCCGACGTCCGCGAGGAGCTGGGTGAGCAGAACCGCCATGCCGGGCGTGTCCTCCGCGGGCTTCCAGACTACTGTGTTGCCTGCCAGAAGTGCGGGGAACATCTTCCAGGTTGGAACGGCAATCGGG
>JANNDD010000778.1:0-11826 GCA_031387365.1 Armatimonas sp.
TTCTCCACCCACAGCCCCGGCGCGGTGCCGTTGGCGTTGGGGATAGGCTTGCCACCCGTCGGCACATCGGCCTGCAAGAAAATTGCGTCGCTGGTGGTGTAGCCGCGCTTCTCGAACCACTCGGTTAAGTGCGCCACGAGGGCCGGATCACGCACCAGCGGAGCGTCAAAGGCCGCCGCGATCACCGTGCGCGTCAGGTCGTCGCCCGTCGGCCCTAGCCCCCCGATGCAAAACACCATGTCGGAGCGGGAGAGCGCCAGCGTCAGTGCCGCCGTCGCCCGCTCCAAGTTATCCCCCACCGTCGCCCGGTGGTAGACAGCGACCCCCAATTGCGAGAGCTTCTGCGCCAGATACGCCGCGTCGGTGTCCACGATCTGCCCGAGGAGAAGCTCGGTGCCGAAGGAAATAATCTCTGCTGTCATCCCTATAATCCTAATTCCGATCAAAAATCAATTTAAATTGTCCATTTTTTCGTAGATGCTTCAAAAAGTTTATACTGCATTGGAACGGATGATTTTTCAATTATGGGGATTGCATTAAAATTCGTAACTAAAGCTTCAAAAACAGGGTTTCTATTTTCTTCCTTACCACCAACGTGATAAAAATGCTCACGTGTGATAACATTATGCTTTGACCACAAAGATTCAATATATTTGTTCTCTCGATAGTCATTATGATGCCATGTTGACAAAATAAATCTCCCCGGAGTATCGGAAAGCTTATCAAAAAGTTTACGTTCACAAGCGTCATCCCAACCATTAAAATAATCAACATGACGATCAATGTAAGGTGGATCACAATAAATAATATCTGATGACGAAGCTTCACTAATTGTCACATTGAAATCCTGACATTTAAATATAAATTTCTTTTTTTTGATAACTTCACTTACCCAAGCGACTTGATTAGTTATCTTCGTCACATAGGCTTGTGCAAATCGCTGTGGTTTTCTACAAAATGGAATATTAAATCCTCCTTTGCGATTAAATCGAATCATACCATTAAATCCTGCACGATTAAGAAACAGAAAATCGAGTGGCGCATGTTCAGTATTAAAACGGTCTCTTATATCATAATAATGATCTTCTCCTTTTGATGAAAGCAAGTTACCTTCATAGATAAGGTATTCCTTCACGACTTCCGGAGTTATTTTTCCACATGCTATATCTGAATAAAAATTTACCAAGTGAGGATTTGTATCGCATAAGATTGCATTATTTGGCGCAACATTAAAAGCAACTACACCAGTGCCCATAAATGGTTCAATCCACACACCTGAGAAATTGCTAGGAACAATACTTTTTATCCAAGGGACTAGTTTAGTTTTAATACCTTGAGATTTAATAGGAGGCACACCAACAGGCATAATTATTCCTCCCTGTTTCGTATGGCTACAATTAAAGATACATCACCATTTTTATACTCAACAAAATCTTTAAGTGTAGATATCTTCTTAGTGACACCATCGCCAACTTGAATTGTTATCTTCTTATAATTCATCCAGTATTCATCAAACCAACTCTCGCCAAGTTTTGAGAATACACCTTGACCATTAATTATATCAAAAATATTTTTAATACTGCCGATATTCGCAGTATTTCCACTTCCACTTTTATCATTTGCTATTTTCCATTTCTCAGTAACAAAGAACTGAAAATTATTCACTACAGATGCAATAGAATGCAGTTCCATAATATTATAAGATTTAGTTTCATCAATTGTTGCGCTCTCTGTTCGATCATAAATAATCCCTAAACAAAAATGGCCAGAATACGAGCTATAAGGAAATTGAATATTCTTGGTACTGGTTCGGTTTTCAAAATATTCACCATGTGAACCAAGTGTAAATCCATTACATAAGTACGGCTTTTCAGGGTTCCTATACGTTGTTTTAAAATCAACGGCAAACCTCACATTTGGATTATCAGCTTTAACAAAAGATATATCAGGGTAATAATTCTGATGTTCTGCCAGAACGATATTATAACCATTTTCTACTGAGAATTGAAGAAGTTTTGGGAATAAATGAATTTCAAGAATCTTAGATACGATTTTAGTATCTGATGAAATCGTATATACATTCCTAAAAACATCTATAAAACCTTTTATAGTCCATTGCCCATCATCTGTACTTACGTAGTGCCTGAGATTAGCAACGAATGCTTCAAGTTTACTTGAAAAAAATTCTTTTTCCGTCATTTTCTAACCGCCTGTATAAGAACAAATTCTGACATCATATCGGCGAAATTATACCACAAGATCACAGTTGGACGGATATAGATTTCCGCCTAGTACGGAGGCGACCAGTTCGTCGCGCTTCCGTCGCGCGTGGGATTTCTGCTGCACCCGCACGGCATCAATGGCCTTCTCTTTAGGCGTTCGTGTGTCCGTAGCATCGTCGTCGTCCTCTGCAAACGCGGCTAACACGGCGGCTTCGGCGCGGGCCATGCCCTCCGGGGTGGTGAGCCAGGCCGCGATGTTATCGGGAAGATTAAGGGTGATAGTCGTGCTCATTCGGGCTTTAGTATACCGCCCGACTCGGGAATCGGAAATCGCCCCGGCTTCGAACCCACCCGCCTCGTTCCTCGGCACCCTCCCTGCGGCAAGGGAGGGTCGGCGTAGTGAGGAACGAACGAAGCCGGGGTGGGTTCTGGTGGGTTCCGGTGGCTCTTGCACGTAGCGGGGTCGGTTTTTCTCTGGTAGAATTCTTACATTCACCGTTAGGAGATAGTAACCATGACGTATATTTCACGGGCGCAACGACTGGAGCGAGGGAAGCTCGCTATCGAAGGGGCTCTCACACATCCTGATATTCTTGCCGCACTGTCTGATTATGGATTCGCACGTGCTGATCTTGAATCCGCAGGCGCTGATTTAGTCACCGCAGCCACTGATGCCCTTTCCGCAAAATCCGGCAAGCGATCCACACAGTCCGGCAGAACAATCGCAGACGCTGATGCCGAAAAAACAGCACGCGAAGCGCTCTCCGCCTATGTCCGCATCGCCCGAGCAAGCTTCGCCACCGATGCCGTGGCAACGGCAGTTCTGGGCCTCAGTGCGCCTGGTCGCCCCCTCCCCGATGCCCGCGTGGCGTTTCTGACCAGCGCGACGGCGCTTCTTGCGGCGGCGGACAACGCTCCGGAGGCGGTGCAGGCCAAGCTGACGAAGCGCGGCTACGGCGCGGCAAAGCGCACGGAGCTTCGGGGGCTTTTGGACGCGGTGACGGCCACCAACGTGAAGCAAGAGGCGGCCAAGGGCGAGGCGCAGCAAGCGACACCCGATGCGGAGGACGCGCTCAAGGCGCTGGATGCCTACGTCCGGGAGCTACGCGAGGTAGCGAAAGTAGCATTGCGCGGACGGCCTCAGCTCCTGGAGGCACTGGGAATCAAGGTGCGGTAGCCCCCCAGCCCGGCACGGGCTTTGTTTCCCTCGGAGACGCCTCGTTTACGGGGCGGCGAGTCGAGAGAAAGCCGTGGGAGCCGCTCCCGAGTCGAGGTACTCCCGAATCCGAGTGGCACACACCTCAGGGGTGAGCTGCGACGTGTCCACTTCCAGATCGTAGACACCGGGCTCGTGCACTGCTTTCTGCCAGAGCGCAACCGCCGGGGGAATCGGGGCACCGGGAAGATCGTAGCCGGTAGCGAGGCGGCGCTCCAAGATCACCTCAAGCGGACAGCGCACCCCCACAAACAGAGCGGGCAGCCCCTCAAGCAGCCGAGCACACACGGGCAGAATCCCCAGCGGCTGCGAGTAGCTATCATGGTGCCCCACATCCACCACTACATTCAGCCCTTCGCGACTATGGGCGACAATCGCGCCGTAGAGTGCCCGGTAAAGAGAGGGAAGAAACAGCTCCAGATCGGGGCGCTCACCGCCGGGCCGCAAGCCCATTCCCGGCTTCAGATGCGCAGGCGTCATCGCCATAAAGTGATCCACCCCAAGGTTCATCCAGACTCCCGGAAAGCTCGCCTGAATCGCCGCCGCAAGGCGAGATTTCCCTGAGCGTGGGGTGCCATTGAGGATAATAATCTGTCCGGGTTGCATGAGGAGAGTTCCTACGGATGAAATAATAGCTTAAAAGGCTGCCGACTGTAGTTATCCCGCTCCGGGTGGTAGTAGGCAAGTTTGTTGGGAATGACAATAATAATCACACCACAAGTGAGATCAAAATCAGACTCCGCCGCACTTAAATTCATCAACTGACCATCTTTATCTCCGTAAACAATCAAATGGCAGAGCTGCTTTGGGTTCGTTTTCGTCCACTCTGCCAGAGCTTGCCCAGCTTGTGCGGCAATTTCTGGAGGAGGCGAGTCTTTGTCGAAGACAAACCGGGGATCGAGATCGTCTTCGAAAACGTGCGCAAGACGGCCCAGCACCTTGATGCGGTTCTTCTCCGACCCGAGAAACGAGAGCCAGCGCTCCCGTCTGTCACGGGCGATAAATGTCTTGACAAAAGTCTCTTCGATAGGGTTCATATCTCTCGGGAAACGATACCACGCACCTTAGATATATCCATACTTCCCACCCAGCGTGCCACTTCCTGCCCCTCGCGAAACAGCAAGAGCGCCGGGATGGTGAGTACGTCGAAGCGCACGGCGGCGGGCAGCTCCTCATCCACATTGAGCGTAAAAACCCGCAGCCTGCCTTGCAGCTCCCGTGCCAGCACCTCTAATTGCGGAGCCAACCTCAGGCACGCGCTGCACCGTGCGGCCCAGAACTCCACCAATACCGGCACCGCCGACTCCAGTACGTCCTCGTCAAAGGCATCGCTGTTGGTCGCCTCCGGCGTGCCCGGCCAGTGCGCGATAAATCCCGTCTCGTCCATAAAAAACAAAATACCCCCTCGCCCACCCGAAGGGCTAGTTATTGGGAGAGGGGGCAGGGGGTGAGGGAAAACAGACTACTTAGGAATCGGCATTCCCATGCTGGTGTAGGCATCCTCGATCGCCTTGATGTCCTCAAGAGCGAGCTTATTCTTCGGGTCGAGTGCCTTCGCCTTGCGCAGGGTCGCGAGAGCCTGCGGGTAGCGCACACGGGGCGGGACGCTCTGATCGAGCATCTGACCGTGGCCTAGCTCTGCCATTGACTGGGCAGCGGCGAGCTTCAGCTTGGCATCCTTGGGCTTCTTGGCAAGCGCGGCGGAGGCAGCAGCGGACTTCTTCTTCAGCTCAGCGACACTAGGGCCTTTGGGGGCTTCCGGTGCCTTGGGAGCGGGCTTCTCAGGTTCGGCGGACTTGGGAGCAGTCCAGCTCTTGGGCTTGGGCTCAGGATCGGGACCAACATCCACTCCCGCCTTCTTGGCCTCGGCGGCATCATCAAAACCTTCGAAGCTAAGATTATGCATCTTGTAGTAAAGTGCACGGTAGCCTAGCTTGGGCGGCGCGGGTGCGTGGCAATAGTTACACTTCTTGCCTTCTTTTTCAGCAAACGGGGGCTTTGCCTGTGCACTGCTGACCATCAGCGCTAAGGCAACGCCACTTAGAGCGACGCGGGTGAAAGAACGAATCATAATAAAAACCTCCCAAACAGTAGTGTTTGATTTTATTCACTAGGACGATTCGGCAAAGCCAGAGTTCATTCCTGCATGAATTACTAAAATCGCACGGCCATTGAGTTTTTACATCCCCCGCCGCTGAGACGGCGACCCCTTCGTCTGATCGCTCATTCTTCGCTGCGAAGGGGATATTTTCATGCGCACTTAAACCCTTCGCAGGGAGCTTGCGACCGAAAAGCCGAAGGGTGACCGAGCGGTGCGAGGTCGGGATGTAAAACTGCATGAATTACTAAAATCGTCGCCCTAGCCCCAGAGCCAGGCCACTGGGATGAACTCCCTGTGTGCCAGGACGGTAGCTATAGCCCAGCCCGATACCCGTCGCGGTGCGTGCTCCCTCAACCCGTGTAGCGTAGAGGCCCTGAAGAGTGAGCTGCCGAATTTCCGACAAAACGACCGGTTCATCACAAGCAGAGACAACGACAGGCTATCTTAGGTTGTGACATTAGTGGTAGAATGACCCGGAATTTCCTCGAAAACAAATGCCATTGCCTCCCATTAGCCGACGGATTGTCGGGCAGATACTGATAGATGCCGCGCTGGTAAGTGCAGCAAATCTGGCATCGTTTCTGCTCAAGCACGGTTCTTCGAGTCTTCGCTCTGACAACGCCTATCTGCAGACCGTGCTGGTGACACTCCCCCTGCTGGTGACGCTGCGGGTGGTGGCTTTCGGGCTTTTTCGGCTCTACCGTATCCGCTGGCGCTACATGTCGGTGCATGATCTCAAGACTGTGGCGGGGGCAACGACACTCTCGACAGTCGTGTTCTATGGTTTTCTGAGGGTGCTCGGTGACGGTGTACCCTGGGTCTATTCCTGGGGAATGCAGATCATAGACTGGGTGCTGACCATCTGTTTGCTCTCGGGAGTGCGTATCGGTTATCGGCTCTGGTCGGACAAGAGCCTCGAAACACCATCGCTTCCCAGCCAGCGCGCTCTAATTGTTGGCGCGGGGGATGCGGGCGAGACGGTAGCCCGTGAGCTTCTGCGCCGCTCCGCGGAGGGTATTGTCCCTGTGGGCTTTGTGGACGATGAACCCAAGCGCCGGGGCACACGTATCCATGGTTTGCCTGTCCTAGGAACCACGCAGGACATTGCCACCCTCGCACAAAAAATTGGGGTCGAGGTGATTCTTATCGCGATCCCGAGTGCTGCGGGAAAAACCATCCGTGATATTGTCGCCCGCTGCGAGGCCGTGCCTGCCCGCCTCTGCCTGGTGCCGGATATTACGGATTTGATTGAGGGAAGTAGCGCCACGGGAATCTCGCGCCTCACCTCCATCCGCGCCGTCAAGATCGAGGATCTCCTGCGCCGCGAGCCTGTCCAGACGGATATGGCGGAGCTGGCGGGGTACCTGAGCGGTCAGCGCGTCTTAGTCACGGGCGCGGGGGGCAGTATCGGCAGCGAGCTCTGTCGCCAGATCGCCGGGCTCAATCCAGCGCGTCTGCTTTTGTTAGGTCGTGGGGAGAACTCAATCTTTGAGATTGAGCAGGAGCTGATCCGTGAGTTTGGGATCGCGCCTATCGCCATTATCGCGGATGTGAAGGATAAAGACCGGCTAGAGGAAGTCTTTCTCGCGGAGCGCCCGACCGTTGTCTTTCATGCCGCCGCGCACAAGCATGTCCCGCTGATGGAAGCCAGCCCCAGCGAGGCGGTGAAGAACAATGTTCTAGGCACGCGCAATATCGCCGAGGTCGCTGCAGCGTGTGGGGTTCGCAAGTTTGTCTATGTCTCCACTGATAAAGCCGTCAACCCAGAGAGTGTGATGGGGGCAACCAAGCGTATCGGCGAGCAGATCGTCTCCAGCCTCTCCCGACAGCATCTGGGCACCGAGTTTGCGGTGGTTCGCTTTGGCAATGTGCTGGGCTCACGCGGCTCGGTTGTGCCGACCATGCAAAAACAAATCGCACGGGGTGGCCCTATCACGGTTACGGATCCGCAGATGACTCGCTACTTCATGACCATCCCCGAAGCCGTTCAGCTCATTCTTCAGGCGGGGGCGATGGGCAAGCACGGCGAGACTTTCTTGCTGGACATGGGTGACCCCGTCCGGATACTAGACCTTGCACGCGATCTCATCCGTCTCTCTGGCCTGCGGCCCGATGTGGATATCAAGATCGAGTTCACGGGTGTACGGCCCGGTGAGAAGATCAATGAGGAGCTTCTCTACGCCAGCGAGGCGCGCTGCCCCACAGCCCATGCCAAGATATCTGTGAGTGAGAGCGGAACCACCTCGCCCCTACTCACGACCGTGGTGGATCGCCTTATCCGCCTGGCTTGTGAAGGCGAGCGTGACACGCTCCGCGAGGAGATCCTTCGGGTGGCACGTGGGGAAGTCCCCACGGCGGAGACCGTCTTTGTTGCAGGAACCACTGTCCGCCGATGACACCTCCTGCCTTCACCGAGGAGATTGTGGCTCCGGGTGACCCGCTCTACGCACGGCTAGCCGCCGCCGCACGGCTAGGTTTGCTCCCCGGCTGGCAGCCCGTGGACTTTCTCCGCGGCGACCGCCTCTTCACCCGCCGCGAGCTGGCTCCTTTGCTGGAAAAGCTTCCCTCTAAAGCAGAGATTCTCGTTCTGGGTACTGCACCACGTGGCTTTGCCGCCGGGTCGGGGTGGCAGGTGCAGGCCACGAAAAACGGGGTCACGGCGGCGGAGCTAAGCACGAGCTGGCGGGGCTGGGAGCTCTCGGCGGGGCGCAAGCCGTTGCGCTGGGGGCCAGGCTGGACGGGAGGGATGCTCTTCTCCGACTCCGCTCCCCCCCTAGATCGTATCGGGGTAAGCAAGCGTTTTGGCAGTATCACCTTCGAGCAGTTCTACGGCCAGTACTTCGAGCCCGAGGATCTCAGCGCACCTAAAGACACCGCCAGCGGGACGCGCCGCCACTTGGCCGGGCGGCGGCTGACCTTTCAGAATCGCGGCCCGTGGGAGATCTCCGCGGGCGAGGCAATTAAGGCCCTACGCCTCCCTGATCCCGTGTTTGCCGCCACACTTCCCTGGTATGTCTACGAGCACGACTGGAGTGCTCTGGGCAGTGGGCGCTGGCTTGGGCTACCGCGCTCGGCGGCGTATAAAAACTCGCTCAGGCTCAACTACATGGCTAATCTGAGTATCTCGTACCGCCAAAAAGACGGGACACACTTCTTCACTGAGTACTTGCTGGACGATATCAAGGCCCCGGCATTTCTCGGCGGCGTCGCGACAACCCCCCAACGCACGGGGCTGCTTCTCGGGGCAGCGGGTGCACGCGGCCCACTTGCCTGGCGTGTAGAGGCGCTCGATACCAACCGCCGCACCTACCGTAGCGAAGCGCAGGCCAACTGGTGGAACCGAGGCGACTCTCCCCTAGGCCATCCCGCAGGCCCCAATGCCTCCGTCCTCTTCGCCCGCACCGACTACAAGGCCAGTGCGCACCTGTCCGTAGCCCTGGAAGCGGAGCAGCGCCGTCGGCGCGATGCCAGCCAACCAGGCCCCACGGCTCTCAACCGCCTGACACTCTTCGTTTCAACCACACTCACCCCGCAGGCCTTCGCCACCGCACGGCTAGAGCGGGGCGGCGCGCGGCTCACCCTCGGATGGATTCCGTAACGCTCTTTGTGCAAGACCGGGCAGGTCGCCCTCTTGCCAATAAAGCACTACGGGTTCGGCTTCAGCTCTCCGGCTGGCGGCGGCTTCCCGATGGCAGCTCCCTTCCCTGCCACGACTACCTCCAGCGACTAGTGCGCACCGATGCCCAAGGAAAAGCACCGCTCGCACTGGGCTTCGCTTTCGAAGGAACCTGGCGTGCAACACTGATATCGGGAGAGGCACAGATGCTTGCTCTAAGCCAGAGCGAGGACACTCTCACTGTCTTTGAGCCACCGGATCGCTTCCTCGCCGACGGCACACCGCTCTGGGAACCAACTCGCGGGAAAAAAGGCCCGGTGGTGCTGGTGTTGATGGGATTCGACGCGTCCAATGCATTCACCGCCACACAGATGATGCAGCTCATGGCTCCCGCAACCGACCTGATCCGCGCCGCCGGGGGCAGTGTCGCCATCGTGCGCTTCCCAGACTCACAGCTCCTCCCCGAGACACTGGCACCACGGGCACAGCAGGCGATCCGCACCCTCGCAGCCGACATGCGGGAGCGTGTCGCCGTGGTGGGAATCAGCACGGGGGGGCTCACGGCCCGAATCGCCCTCACGGATCGCTCGCTACCCGTGCGTACTCTGGTCACCTACGACACTCCTCACCGAGGCGCGAACCTCAATCCGCAGCTTCAGGCTTTAATCCGTCGCTACGCGGGCCCCAGTATGCAGCACCCCCTAGACAGCCCAATTACTCAAGCGATCCTGCGAGACTACGCCACCAAAGTGCACTGGAAAAAACGCGGACTGGCGGACTGGCCCGAGCAGGTCATCACCCGCCCCTGGACACCGCCCTCGCTCCCGGACTGGCCTCGCTGGTGCCGCACGGTGGCACTGAGCAACGGCCCTCGCCACGGCATCAACCACTCCCAGACGCTTCTTAGGCTCTGGCAGCCCTTCCGTCAGGAGCGCGTGCTCGCTCGCCCAGAGGATCAGCAGCCGGGCTCTCTACTCTCTGGTCTGGCAGGGTTCTCCACGGCGCTTCCTCTAGGAATCGCGGGTGCGGAGATCCGAGAGCTCCCCACTTTTATCCCCACGGAGTCCGCCCTCGATGCCCCCGCAGACACCCCTCCCCCCGTAGATGCTTTCTTCTGTGTTCCCGATGGCGCAGCACCACTGCTCCACGACCAGCTCAGCGAGGCGGCGGCCCACTTCTTGTTTTATCAAATTTTACATTCCGCCTAATCAGGCTAAGTAGCTGTGTCAAAAAAACCATAATCTTAAGGATGACTCCTGAAACCTCGGAATGGATGCTCTGGCTAGGTGCAGCCGCACAAAAAAGCCCAGATCTCTCGTGCCTGCTCGACACGCAGGGTCGGCTGGTCTATCTCAATCCGACGGCGGAGCGTTTTTTGCTTGACCCCCATCTTACCCAGATGAGCTGGCTCTCTTCCCAGGAGGAACTCACTCCTCGGGAGCCCAACCACTCCCCTAAGATTCTCAATCATCTGGATGCCCTCAAGGAAGCGGCAACGAATCAAGGCTGGCAAGGCTTTATCAAAATCCAGAGTACTCGGGAGCAAGAAAGCCACGAGACTTGTTTAGCAGCCACACTTGTCCCCTTGATGGATACCTCCGGTGAGATCACACGCTACCATCTCAGTGCCCATGAAGTGACCGCTCTCGTGGAAAGTACGGGAGTCCATATCACGGACACCCGCTTCGCCCTAATGATGGAGCTCATGGATGATATCGTGAGCCTCCACGATACCAACTTCTTCACTCTCTACGCAACTCCTGCTCTCACACGCATCATGGGCCTGTCGGCACGGCAGACAACCGGCAAGTCGGTATTTCGCTGGATGCACAGTGAGGACAAGCCCCGTGTCATGCAGGCGCTACGGCGGCTGCGGCGCACCGGCGAGGCAACCGTTCGGTGGCGGCATGTCTCGCGCCAAGGGGCATGCCAGTGGCTGGAAACACGGGTACGCACTCTGGAGGAGAGCTGGTCACCAACACGCTACCTCTGCTCCACTCGCGATATCGGCCCCCAGATCGTTAATGAGGAGCGGGTTCTCTGGCGTGCGCGCCACGATGCCCTGACCGAGCTTCCCAACCGAAACTACTTCATGGAGCAGATCGAGAAGGCATCGGCCACGCTACCTCCGGAGCACCTGCTGGCGATTCTCTTTCTCGACCTAGATGGCTTCAAGCGCATCAACGACTCCCTCGGGCATGAGACAGGCGATACTCTGCTACGTATTGTCGCCCAGCGCCTCCAAGATACCCTGCGCCTGCATGATGTCATCGGGCGTATGGGTGGCGATGAGTTCACGATCCTGCTCAACCCAATCCACTCCGCGGATGAAACTGAGATTCTTGTACGCCGTCTGCTTGCCGCGGTCGCCCGCCCTGTCCTGATAGGCGGCCAAGAGCTGTTCGTCTCCGCCAGTATCGGGGTGAGCCTCTACCCAGACGACGGAGTGGATGGCGAGACCCTGGTGCGTCATGCCGATGTCGCCATGTATCAGGCCAAGCAAGTGGGCAATAGCTTCCGCTACTTTGATCACTCCATGCACGATGCCACCCAGGAACGTCTGCGCCAGGAGCGCTGCCTGCGGCGGGCACTGGAGCAGGGTGAGTTTGAGATGCACTACCAGCCGCAGATGAACCCTCGTACCGGGGAAGTCAATAGCCTGGAAGCCCTC
>JANNDD010000779.1:0-2573 GCA_031387365.1 Armatimonas sp.
GTCTCGATCAACTTCGCCGCGCCAGAGAGCTATGGGCTGGTGCGGGCGCAGAACTCTCCTATTTCGCGGGATGCAGGGGAGCGCTTTGGCAAGGCGCTCAACGCCCTACTCGCCTCGGATCGGCACTGCGTTAAGGTGCAAAATATCGCCTATGTCTTCTGGGCCACAGCACCAACTACGCCTGTAATTTGGGCATTTAATCCGCCACCTTCCGCTAGCAAGATCAAGAGCCTTCTTGAGGCGGTAGCAAAAGGTGACCCGTGGTGCGAGCTACCCAGCGCGACCAAGTTCCAGCTCTTCGGGCTCTCTGCCAATGTCGCCCGCACCGTGGTGCGCTCTGCCTTCGACACCACCATTGGCGAGCTAGGGCAGGCGCAGGCCACCTGGTTCCGGCGATTGCAGATACTCGGCTCCGACGGGCAGCCAGGGGAGCCCCTGAGCATCAAGAAGCTGGCCGTCTCTGCATACCGTGAGTTCAAGGACATCACCCCCGGAGTGGAAGATGCCCTCGTGCAAGCGGCGCTCTACGGAGCCAAGCTCCCCGACTCGCTTCTGACCACCCTCGTCCAGCGCTGTCGTTTAGACACCGAGCACCGTGTCACGTACCCACGGGCAGCGCTCCTGAAGTACATCATCACCCAATCCTGGCCTTTGGAGGAGGCCGATAAAATGAGCGAAGAGATAACGGGCGCGATGCCCGCTGCATACCACTGTGGACGGCTATTTGCCGAGCTGGAAGATATCCAGCACCAGGCACTGCCAGGGATAAACGCCACGATTGGCGATAAGTTCTTTGGTTCTGCCTCGGCGTCCCCTGCCAGTGTCTTTGGCATCTTGCTTGCCGGAGCGCAAAACCACCTGAGCAACCTGCGGAAGACCCGAGAGGGTGCCTACCACGGTGCCCAAAAGCGCCTGGAGGAGATCCTCTCCGAGATCGGCGACTTCCCCACCACGCTGCCCCTAAAAGAGCAAGCCCTCTTCTCACTGGGCTACTACCACCACCGTGCTGCCAAGCGCAAAGATATCGCCGAGCGCTCTGCCGCTAAGAAACTCGCTACCGTAGGAGAAGAACAATGAACCCGATGATCTGTGACCCCACCCGCCGCCATGACTTTCTGATGCTCTTTGAGGTAGCCGATGGCAACCCCAACGGCGACCCCGACGCGGGAAATATGCCCCGTATTGACCCCGAGACCGGCCATGGCCTAGTGACCGATGTCTGCCTCAAACGCAAAGTCCGGAACTTCGTCAGCCTGGATAAAGAGGGCTTGGAAAACTACGGCATCTTTATCCACGAGAAAGGTATCCTCAACCGGCAGATTGAGCAAGCCTACACCGATCTCAAGATTGATCTGCAAGCCGAGCCCGCTGAGAAAGCAGACGGCAAGCGCAAGACGAAGGGCAAGGGGCAGGGGAGTGAGGTGGACAGTGCCCGCAACCGGCTCTGTGCCACCAAGTACGATATTCGGATGTTTGGTGCGGTGATGTCTACGGGAGCAAATGGCGGCCAGGTGCGTGGCCCGATGCAGCTCACGTTCGGGCGCTCCGTGGATCCTATCGCCTCGATGGAGGTCTCTATCACCCGAATGGCTGTCGCCACTGAGGCCGAGGCCGAGAACCAAGGCGGTGACAACCGAACTATGGGGCGCAAGGCGATCCTTCCCTACGCACTCTATGTCGCCAAGGGCTTCTTCAACCCGGCTTTCGCAAAACAAACGGGGGTAACCTCCGACGACTTAGCGGTATTCTGGCGGGCACTGGAGATGATGTGGGACGTGGACCGGTCCGCCGCCCGTGGAACGATGGGCTGCCGTGGGGTCTATGTCTTCACCCACGAGAGCAGCTTGGGAAATGCCCCTGCCCACAAGCTCTTCGACCGCCTGCACATCGAAAAACGGCCCGGCGTTGTCTCTCCACGCTCCTTCGCGGACTATAGTGTAGCGCTGAATGCCACCAACCTCCCCACGGGAGTCGAGCTAACCGCACTCCAGGAAGGGTAGCGGAGCAGGGCTGGAGGAAATTTTCTCCAGCCCTTTAGCGTTTCTGACAGGAGGAGCGATACTGCTCTCATTCGCTGTTTCTTTTGAGGAGGTTGTAGACGATGGCACGCATGATTCTTGGTGAGGCTCCGGTGTGGAGCCCGCCCCCGCAAGACAATCTGACGGTTTGGACGCTCGCCCTTAGGACGATCACGCCCATGTTTGGGGGTAGCGCAAAACCACGCGAGGTGGACACAAACCATCCCATCCGCGCCGCGTCCATTCGCGGCCACCTGCGCTTCTGGTGGCGCGCAACGGCAGGCGCAAATTTCGACAGTGCTGAGAAGCTGTTTCAGGCCGAGTCAGAGCTTTGGGGAAGCACCGAAACACCAGGCACAGTTGAAATCAGGGTGGAGATGAGCAAATCCGGCGATCTTAAGAAGTGTGCTCAGTATGAGATGCGCGACGGAAGGTTTCGAGCCTTTCCCACATTTGAGCGTAACTGGCCGCCCTACGCACTTCAACCTTTTCAAGGTAAAGCAGGTGCAGACGAACCAGGCACAGCTCTTCTAAATGTACAGTTTAATCTCCGGC
>JANNDD010000634.1:0-2507 GCA_031387365.1 Armatimonas sp.
TGCCGTTCCCGCTGAGCTGGGCGAGAGCTGGGCGTATCTGTCGAGTGGCACCTGGTCGCTGATGGGCCTGGAAATTCCCTCACCCATTCTCACCGCCGATGCCGAAGCCGCCAATGTCACGAACGAAGGTGGCGTTCTAGGCACGATTCGTCTGCTCAAGAACATTGGGGGCCTCTGGTTGGTGCAGGAGTGCCGCCGCGCCTACGCCCGCCTCGGCAATGAGCGTAGCTACGACCAGCTCACGCGCCTGGCAAGCGATGCCGCGCCCCTCGCCGCACTGATTGATCCCGATCACCCGAGCCTCTACGCCCCCGACGACATGCCCAAGGCCATCCGCGAGCTCTGCGCCGCCACGGGCCAGACCCCGCCCGAGGGTGTTGGAGCGACCATCCGCTGCTGCCTGGACTCGCTGGGGCTGAAGTATCGGATCACGCTTCAGATGCTAGAGCGGCTCACGGGCCGCAAGATCACCACGCTACACATCGTCGGAGGGGGTTCCCAGAATCGCTTGCTCAACCAGATCGCCGCCGATGCCACGGGCTGTACGGTTGTCGCAGGCCCGGTCGAGGCCACCGCCATTGGGAACTTACTTCTCCAAGCCCGCGCCCAGGGCCTCATCGCCGACCTGGCTGAGCTACGTAGCATCGTCCGCGCCTCCTTCCCCGTCGAAACCTACCACCCCGATCCCACCATGACCGCCCGGTTTATCGAGGCAGCGGAGAGATCCGCAGGATGACAGATATTGAGACCGTGGCCACATTTTGCCAAGAACATCTAAATCTTGGCAGCATAGTTCGGCTTGGAGATGAGTATGCGTACCCCCACCTGCCGCTCTGTTTTCTGGATGCAGTCTGGTCAATTGGTGTCCGTTATCAAGGTGTTCAAGGAGTCGTCAAGCGTTATGAAAAGTGGGCAGGTTTAGGCCAACCGTCCTCGGTTCATACAACTGCTGAGTTTCTTGAAAAACTATCGAGTTACTCCGCTGAGCAGGCATCAGTAACCATCTTTGCAAATCGTCAACGCACTTCAACTCGCGGCGGTATTCTCAAAGCCGAAGCAGTCGTTCGTTTTGCTCGTGTTCTTGATGAGTTAGGCATCCAAACCTTTGAGGACTTAGTCCAGCAAGATGATAAACTCCCTCTGGTAGAAACTAAGATTCGTCAAATCCCCGGTCAGACAAGCGGGCTCTCGTGGCGCTATTTTCTGATGCTGGCAGGAGCAAGCCATTTGACTAAACCTGACCGACAGGTTTTACGTTTTCTCAAAACGGCTACAAGTAAGAACTTCTCAACCGAAAGTGCGCAAGCTCTTCTCGTTGCCGTCTGTGAGCAGCTCCGTTCACAATGCCCACTGATCAGCCCCCGCGAGCTGGATCACTTGATCTGGCAGTACCAACGAACACGATAAAATAACCCTATGTCAGCACTTACTACGGAGCCGCAATTTTTACTGTTCCCCTTCGGCCAGACAGGGCAGCACCTACGCTTGCGTGGTGGGTTGGATTTGACAGATCGCCACGACTTCGGGCTGTTTTGCGACGATAACAAAGACTGGCGGATTGAGCGCAGTGCGCACGGAGAACTGGTTATTGAGATGCCAACCAAAGGATCAACCGGGGCGAGAAACGCCCTCCTTACTGCTTTCTTAACTATGTGGGCACTGCGCGAGGGTAGTGGAATCGCCTTTGACTCCAGCGCGGGCTTTGAGCTTCCCAATGGCGCGATGCGCTCCCCCGATGCTGCCTGGGTGCGAAAATCCCAGCTTGTCGCGCTCACCGACGAGCAAAAGCAAGAGTTTCTACCGCTCGTGCCCGAGGTAATCTTTGAGCTACGGTCATCGTCGGATCGGCTCAAGGCGCTTCAGGATAAAATGCTGGAGTGGCAGAGTGTCGGGGTGCGTTTGGGGGTCTTACTTGATCCACAGGAGCGGCAAATGCATCTCTATCGCCCCGGACAAGCACCACAGCTCCTCAGCAATCCCACCACCCTGGGCTGCTCCCCTGAGCTTCCCAACTTCACGCTCGACACGGGCGCTCTTTTCGACGCGGGGCTTTAATCTACGTCAGACCCCTGGAATTTACTGGTCTGTACATTCCATACAAACATTGCCCCTTGGTTCAAAAAATCACGATACTCTGCCGCAATTTCTATTTTAGTATTGTTTTTCCAGTGCATTCTTACCCGAGCGTACTCTTTCGGGTAGAGATGTATAAGTGCTTGCTGGTACCCTGTTTTAATATTGGTGAGTGTCACATTACCATTGCGCTCCACATGTGCGTGGAATCGAGCATCAGGGGAATCTACTGAGACAGTTTGTTCCAGAAGAATCGTGGTTATAGATGGATTAAGAAATGCCAACAGACCAAGCAATACCTTCGCCAAAAATCGTGGTTAGGCCGGCCTGAGTGGCGGCAATAAAATAGGGCTTTTGGAGTACAGTCAAAGTGACAAAACCAGACTGGACAACCCCAAAAACCCATGCCCGACATTCTACCGCTTCTGCTGAGA
>JANNDD010000291.1:0-2024 GCA_031387365.1 Armatimonas sp.
GTGCCAGAGCCGCCGCTGCGCCGCCCGTGCGTCTTGCTCTCCTACTGTGGTGAGCATGGGCTTGCCGGGCATAAAGCTGCCGAAAATCTCCCGTGCACTGCCGATGTCATAGGGCTCCACCCAGTCCAGCGCGGTGGCCAGTCGCGCCAGATCGTAGCCGCCAAACGCGCTGGGCAGCTGCGTGCCCTCGATCCCGACTTTGGCATTGGGATCGGTGGCCTTTGCCGCAGCGCGAATGTCAGAAAGAGCGCGAGTGAGCACACTATCCATGTAGGTTCGGAAGTCGCACCACGGCGCAAAGTTCCAGCGTGTCGGGTCTTTGCGAGCGGCTTGCGGATTAAATTTAATCGCCTGCACCTCGCCCCAGTCCGGCTTGCCACGCGGCTCCGCGCCCCCGCCGCCCATGCGATTTTTAACTTTATCCGTCGAGAAGGGCACCACGGCATCCCAGCTAGCAAAGCTCGTCTGCCACTGTGCGTTCAGCGCTGCTAAGCTGGTGTACTGTGTCTTGAGCCACTCTCGAAAGCTTGCCAGAGACTTGGGCGCGAAATCATAGTCAAACGGATTGGCACTAATCGTGGTCGAGAGCTCATCGCGAATATCGTAGAGAGGTGGCCTGTTTGTTTTGTGCACCGCGACAGCCTGCCGCATCTTCTTTTGTGCCTCTTGCCGCCACGCTGGATCGTCGAGGCAGTAGTCCCGCACAAACGCTGATTCTGGTCGCCCGTCTTTGACCCACTGTGTCACGAACTTATCCCAGTCGGTTACCGTAGAGCTGTACTTTAGGCACAGCCCCCGGTTGACCACGTTCTCCACATAGTAGGGCATTCCGGCTTTTACCCAGCGGCTCGGGTCTGCGTCACCGGTGACCATGCCCGTGTTGATGCCCATGTCTTTGAGGCGTTGCACAAAGAGCCCAAACTTCTCGGGGCGCTTTGCCTCCGAGCCCCCCACCCAGAGAATCGTGGTGTACTGATCTGACGGCTCCGACGACGGTGTCTGCATAATGTTTATTGTACCTGCGATAAAATGCGTTATGCCTGGCCCTTTTCCTGGAATGGATCCCTGGCTGGAGAACCGCATTCTCTGGCAAAGCTTCCACAATAAGTATGCTGCCTATTGCGAGACTGCTCTGAATCGCATCTTGCCCCCACAGCTTGTCGCAACGACAGAGATGCGTATTCAATTGACGGATCCGAACGAAGGACGACCTGATGTTGGGATTGTGAATCGTTTTGCAATAAGTCCCAACCTGCCAGCACATGGAGATGGAGATAGAGGGGGTGTTGCGGTTGCCGAGCGCACAACCGTGGTGCCACTTGTGATCTCGGCTTTCCCGGAAGAAGAACGCCAGGCGTATCTAACGATTCGGGATGTACTTCATCAGGAAAGTGTTGTGACTGTGATTGAGCTTCTCAGTCCCTCGAATAAACGGGGACGCGGCTACGAACAATACCGGGCAAAGCAAGCGGAGCTGCTACAAAGCGAGACGGGCTTGGTGGAGATTGATCTCTTGCGTGCAGGGACACATACCGTGGCGGTACCCGAGAGTCGTTTACTCGCTCGGCAGGCAGTCTGGGACTATCTGGTGTGTGTCCACGATGTGACGGATCGCTGGAACTACAGAGTCTGGCCGTTCACCTTGGTACATCGGTTGCCGGAGATTCTGATACCTCTGGGAGCGGATTTCTCCCCAGTGCAGCTTGATCTTCAAACGCTACTTGACGAGTGCTACGACACGGGACGCTACGGCTCCCTCTTGCGCTACACGGAGCCGCCCGAAGTGCCCTTTACGGAGGTGGAAGCCCAGTGGGTGGGAGAAGTCCTACAGCGCTAGAGTTGCGGCACCGATCAGCGGGGCATCGGCTCCCAGGCTGGCGCACAGGATTGGGGTTTCTCGCACCGCAGGCAGGCCGCGCACAAAAAGCTCGGCGCGGGCGGGGGCGAGCAGAAGCTCCCCAAAGCCATCTATCACACCACCGCCCAGCAGAAACGCCTCCGGGCCGTAGATATTAGCGAGAGTG
>JANNDD010000793.1:0-1186 GCA_031387365.1 Armatimonas sp.
CATCTCCGTCGCAGTCGCCATCCCCCATGAGTACCGTCGCTGTTTCGCCTACGAAGGTGGCCGGAGTCGGGGCTGCGCCGGGCAGATAGACCGCCAGCTTCCCGGATCCCGCCTCCGTGTAGAGTTCCCAGTGGCGCGGCGAGTCTTTATGGCTGCTGGCAACCAAAATATTAAAGCTACTCTTGGAGAATAGCCGTGCCCGGCAGGTGATCGTCAGCGGCGGCTCCTGCCAGCGCACATCGCCTTTGGCTTCGTAGCCGCCCCTCTGGCTCCTCTCCTCCCGTGGCTCTCGGGAGGAGGGGCAGCGGGAGGAGGGCAAAATGGGGGAGGAGGACTACAGTCCCAGTTCCTCCATCAGAGTGGGCAGGAACTTGGTGGAGACGTCGTTGTTGCGGTAGCGGCTGTCGGCCAGAATCTGCTTCAGAAAGCTGATATTGGTGGGCAAGCCCTCAATGCGCGTCTCGCTGAGGCAGCGCTCCATGCGGCGGATGGCTTCGTCGCGGTCCACGCCCCAGACAATCACTTTAGCTAAGTTGCTGTCGTAGTAGGGCGGGACACTGTAGCCAGAGAAGATCTGGGTGTCCACGCGCACGCCCAGGCCGCCCGGAAGCAGAACCTCGCCCATCTTGCCTGCCGACGGTGCGAAGTTCTTGGCGGGGTCTTGCGCCGTGACGCGGCACTCGATGGAGTGCCCCTTCCATTCGATATCCTCTTGCTTGAGGCTCAGCGGCTCCCCTGCGGCGATGCGAATCTGCCACTGGATCAGGTCAACGCCCGTCACGAACTCCGTGACCGGGTGCTCCACTTGAATGCGGGTATTCATCTCCATGAAGTAGAACTCGCCACTGAGGGTATAGATAAACTCCACGGTTCCCGCGTTGGCATAGCCCGCCGCTGCGCCCGCTTTCACCGCCGCCGCCCCGATTGTCATGCGCTGCTCCGGCGTGAGGGTAGGAGACGGTGCCTCTTCCACCACCTTCTGGTGGCGCACGGTCTGAACGGAGCACTCGCGCTCGCCCAAGTGAATCCCATGGCCGTGCTAATCAAAGAGCACCTGCACCTCGATATGGCGCATCTCCCGGATGTACTTTTCCAGATAGAGCCCGCCGTTGCCAAACGCCGCCTCCGCCTCGACCTGCGCCACTTTAAACTGGCGCTGCATCTCGTCTTCGTTCTCGACGATGCG
>JANNDD010000860.1:0-5893 GCA_031387365.1 Armatimonas sp.
ATCGTCGTTTCTGAAAAAAATGAGGAACTCTCTCTTGGTTTTGATGGTCAGCCTTGACAGGCTTTCTTCCCGTTGTAAAGAACCACAGGGCTGAAAGCCCGGGGCTTTAGCCCGTGGTTCTTTACTCTACGAAGGAAGGGGAGAGGGAAAGGGGAGAGGGAAGGGGGGGGAGTTAGAGGCCGAGCTTGGTGAGCAGGTCGGGGCGGCCTTTGCAGACAATACGTGCGCCTCGGTTGAGCGGGCCGACAAAGGCTTGTAGAGCTGCGAGAGCGTCGTTCTGGGCTTTTGTAGCGGTCTGGGAGTCGCCTTTGGCCGTCTCTTGGGCGCTCTCGGCGGCTTTAAGGCTCACCAGCGCACTCTGCAAATCTGCGAGGCGCACCGCATCCACCCCGCGCACTGCCAGCGCCGCCGCCACACTCGGGCTGTCGCCTACTGTGTGCAGGAACTTTTCCGCCGCTAAGATCAGCCCCGCCAGCGCCTTGGGGGTGCCCCCCGTAATACCCAGGCTCGTCAGGAGCGCCTTATCCCCAACCAGCCGAGCGCGATCTACACAGCCCTGGTAAGCGACGCGCAGCCCCGCCACCGCCGCGCTCTGCGCCCCGCTCGCGCTGGCCTTGCGCCCCGCTACTTCGTCCTGGTGCGCCACTGCCTGAACCGCCGCGCTCAAGAGCCCCTGTCCTGCCTGAAGCTGCGCGAGAGTAAAACCGACGCTGGTGAGGCCATTCTGAATCTCACTATCGGCAATCGCGTTAACAATGAGGAGCCGTGCGGCTTCTAGTCTGCTTGAAATCTGCAATTTTGTCAATACGGGCATAGTACCAAACCTCCTAAGCCATTTAGATAGCTTTCTAAGGAAAAAGTTACACTTGCTCTAAGGAAATTATCGCCTCCTCCTCTTTTTCCCTACGATGCTCCGCTCCCTCCCCTGCCTTCTGGAGCATTTTTTATGCCTCCTCTAAGAATTCATGTTTGGACTAATTTCGGCTTAACCTTGGTTTTTTTGGGAGACTTTCGGATCACCGCATAGCGTTCCGCAGGAGAGATTTTAGTGCCTTTTGCACGGCCCGGAGATTTTCCACGGACTTGGCACACACGGGCGGGTGTCCCCAACTCCATCAAAATTGAGCCAAGAGCACGACGAACTTGCGAAGGAGTGGCTTCTCCAGAGCGGCGTTCCCAGGGTTGGCGCACACAGCCAAGAGAGCGAGCCAGGCAAAGTTGGTTACGAACGCAGGCAACTAGATGTGTGAAGCGCTCAAACTGCTCGGGAGTGCGAAGGCGAACACTCTCCCAAAGTAAATCTTGTTTGTCCACACGGTAGCTGTGCTCGATGCTGTAGCGACCAGAGTACAAGAGAGAGATTTCACTCAAGGGAGGAAGCTCGTCTCCGACAAAGATAAACCAACTGATTCGAGGATCACGCGCAGTACTGGCAGCCGAGGCACGAACTACCCGGATAACGCTTACTTCTATCTGGGCAGCCTCCTTGAAGTGGAGGCGATTCCAGCAAGAAATCTGGATAGTCTCGTCCTCAAAGACATCATCGGGCTCTGCATGCGTCTGGGGTTTATCCCCTTTGAAAGCATCCCCATGTTTCTTGGGACGCCCCTTTTTAAGTGTTCTCGGGGGAGCAGGCCGATACAGAACCCGATTCTTTGCCAGACGAATCAGCTTGTCACAGGCGACTTCTTGAGTGAGAGTCAAAAAATCTATGCAGGAGTAGTAGCCATCGGCAAGTAGCAGAGGAGGTTTGCCCGTTTGATTGTCCAGCAGGGGCACAATTGCTTTGAGTTGTTCTGCGGCAACCTGTGCCGTTTTCTGGTTGCTATGGATTCGCTGGTTATCCAGAGTATAAGTCCAGCTACTGGGCAAGTCTGGCAAGAGAGCCAAGGTTGAGAACTGCCATCCTGCCACGATGGGTGCACAGCTTGCGGGTAAATTGGATTCGTGGACGAGGGTTCTATCTTTTGCCGTTTTTGACTTGGGTCTTGCGATGGAGAAGGCATCGGTTGCCAAGCAGATTCTCTTTTTATGCGCCAGAGGTGCTGCCTTGGCAAAAACGTGCCTGAGTTTCTGGGTCTCAATGACTCCGTCTTCAAAGGCTTCGTAGAGGCTATGCCATTTCCTTTGAAAATAGGGTGAGAGAGAAAGTTCTGGTAAGGACTGTGCCTGGTTTTGTGTCAGTAGTGCATCCATCGTATTCATGAGAGCATCCGCTGCTTTAGGCAGGCAGTTGTAAATTTGTTGTCTGAAGTGGATGAGTGTTTGGCAATCGGGTGTAGAATTGTTCATGGGTGAGTCTCTTTGGTCAGAAAACTCTACCCGATGGGGGGCTATCTCAGACTGTCAAAAATGGTGGGAGGGGTAGCCCTTTAGTCTAAACACGAATAAGAAAAACAGAGCATTCTTCGTCGTCCCTTTGCCTTTCTGGTAGAATCATCTCACGTCATGCGCCGCTTCCTCTGCCTGCTCCTCGCCCTCGTCCAGGTACTTCCCAGCCTGGGTGCCGTTGCGCCCCGGCACAGCGACTCGCGCCCGCAGTACGGCCCGGTGGGAATGTCCTACGGCGTGGTGACGAGCGAGAACCATGACTACTTGGTGGACACGAGCCAGCCCTACGCCGAGGTGATCCAGGAAAAGACCTGGCTGACGGATGGCGCGGGCAAGCCCCTCGACGGCAACGCGCTGATCTACCGCTACGACATCGGGCTGGATCGTCTGCACTACTTCAAGTACCAGATGCCCATCAACGGCCCGCCGTCGCTTGGCTCTCCGGTTCTGAGCGAGTGGCTTCTCTTTGATGGCCTTGGCAGCACGCGGATGCTGGTGGGCGACTCTGGCTCTGTGGTGGATGAGTTTGGGTACAACGATGCGTTTGGGATTCCCTACCGCGTGGTTGCGGGCGGTGGTCGTGCGGTTGCGCCTCCCGGTTTCTTCCTGAATGGTCAGCAGTGGGATGGGGGTAGTGGCTGGGGCGGTTCGATCTGGAGTGGGTCGCCTGCCTTCAACTCCGGCGAGGGGCTGTACTTTAACCGCGCAAGGTACTACCAGCCCGGACTAGGACGCTTTGTCGGGGAGGATCCCGAACTAGGAGATGAAACATACCCTGAAAAATTACACAAATACAGGTTCTCAAGTAACAATCCAGTAAATATCATAGACCCAAGTGGTAGAGTCGATACTTTACCTGGTTTTATGGCTACGATGTCGATCATTGCAAGATTGTCAGTAGTTGCTGGAGGTGCATATACTTTCTTATTTAATGATTACTCGGCTGCAAATGCTCCTGCTATTGGGGAAAAAGGTATAAATTATGATCCCGTTGGAGAAGCACTTAGTTATGCTAGCGGTGAAATTCTCGGTGGAATATTCGGTATTGGTCTTCAGGTAGCAGCTCCGATAATTTGGAGAAATATTCTACGGTTTTCTCCAAAATGGAAAAGTGTAACTAATGAATTGAGGGACGTTTGCATTAAATTTTGGGAAACGCGCGCAGGACAGCCTAATAGCAGCGTGAAGCCCATGGTGACTACTGTTAAGGATATGCGAACTGGGAAGAAATTCACCGCAATAAATAAAAAAAGAATGACTCCCGATGAATTTGACAGCTTTAAAGCAGGACTGCATCCTTTAATGAAAGAGCGAGTGGATGCTTATAATGATTATTTTTCTCATATCGTTGCTCAAAACTTGAAAGACTTTGATCTTCCAGGTTCTCATGGTGATGTTATTGCAGTAGATATGGCACTTAAAGCACGTGAGGCGCTCGGAATGAATGTATCGGAGTTAGATCTTACCGAATTTGCAATGTATTGCTTAAATGTGGAATCACCTAATAAAGGACTTAGAGCATGGCCAATGTGCCAGAATTGCTTCTGGTTATCCCACGGGGTTAAAGGACTAACCGAAGATATTCCTGTAGGTAATAATTGGATGTATCCCGTAAATAGATGATTAAAAACAATGTCAATCAATTATTCTGATTTAGAGCATGAAAATAATGGGAGATATTATTATAATAATAAGCCTTTTTCTGGTATGGTGTCTGATTCTCCAATAGAAAATTTGGATTTCTATTACGATGTAGAAGATGAAAAAGTCAAATATAGAACCATAAGACTGGAAAACGGTTCTTTTTTTGGAGAAGAATGCCGTTTTTCTTCAGAAGGGACTGTTCTATACTATATAAACCATTACGGTGTCAATTTACACGGATTATATTGCATTCTATCAGGACTTGAAATCATTAATATCTCTTTTTATAATATGGGATATATAGAATGGCAAATCAATTTTCAAGAAAAGAAAAAGGAAATATTTTCACAAGATCAAAAAATAGTCAAAAATCACAATTATATTTTTTATAATCATATGTTCTCTGATATTCGTTCTGTTTTTATTAATAAATATACATTTATTAATGATGAAGATGTTTTTGTATATTCAATAATTGGATTAGGTGAAGGGGGTATAATTTTAAGGAAATTATTTGTTGAAAATAGAAATCTATCGATTGTTGATAATCTGATAGATGTGAGCAAATTTATTCTTGTTTTGAAGAATAGAGATTTGTATAAAATTGATGAGTATATTATGGATTTCTTTCGGGAATAGAAAACTTGAAGGATTGCTTCTCTAGGCAGTTTGGTGAATCTGATGTTGTTCGATACTAAAAGTACCCTCACCTTGAACTATATACCCTTAGTGCAAACTCAGGTTCAAGCACGTTCGTCTCAAGTAACGGTTCAACTCACCGTCGCCCGTGAGCCACGCCCCAAGCAGCCCGACGAAAAGGCACCGCCGACACCGGTTGCTCCTGCCGCGCCTCAGGCTCCCTTGGTCTCGCGCACCTTCACCGGCTTGCTCCAGTTTCGCTCCCCCGACTCCGCACGCATCGCCGCCTACGACGAGAAGCGCGTTCTCAGGCAAGTTCTTACCATCAACACCCAGACAGCGGTTCTCTGGCAAGCCGCAGCAAAGCCAAACCAGCCCAGCCTCTACAAAGAGCTACTGTTCGCCGGAGTCGCCGACAGCCAGGAAAGCGGGGGCAAAGATCGCCTGACGTTCCTGCTCTCCAAGACGGCACTACTCGACCCCCTCAGCGCCTACATCCTCGCAGGCGACAACCCACGCCCTGCCCTGGAGCGAGAAGGAGTCACCACCTAGACGACACGCCCTGACCTGCAAGAATGCTTAGATCGCAACTATCTAGCAAGCAGTGATAAACTAGGGGCGAGGTAAGAGAATGTCAGTTGTCACCTACGAAGCCATTGTCGAAGACGGAAAACTGCGCCTGCTGGAGCCGGTTGCCTTGCCCGAGAAGACGCGGGTCTATGTGGTCGTGCCTCAGCCCAAGCTCCTAGAGCCTGCACTCCCCCAAAAAAACATTCGCACGCCGCGCTTGACGAACCCTGCCGATGCAAGCGATTTCGTGATGGAGGTAAGCTGACCTTGCCCACGGCCTACGACGCAGAGCACCACGATCCTCCCGCCCCGGTTGCCTGGGTCACACTTCAGTCGCCCGACGGCGCGAAGTCACAAGCCGATGTGCCCCTTCTGATGGACACCGGCGCAGATGTCACCCTCTTGCCACGCTGGGCCGTTGAGGCGCTGGAGCTTCAAACGCAGACGGAGGGGAGCTACGAGCTGGCAGGCTTCGATGGCTCAACCAGTGTCGCCGCCGCCGTGCGGCTCTCGCTTCTCTGGCTTGGCAAGACCTTTCGCGGTCAGTTTCTCGTGATAGATCAGCCGCAGGGCATCTTAGGGCGCAATATCCTCAACAACGTCCGTCTGCTACTGGATGGCCCCCGCCGCGAGTGGGACGTGCATCCTCCCGCCTGACAGCAGGCGCGACGCACTACTCGGCGAGCAGCTCCTGCCAAGACTCCACTTC
>JANNDD010000881.1:0-1118 GCA_031387365.1 Armatimonas sp.
AAAGTGCTGGACGATGCGGCGCTGGCGGGCTTGGCGGACTCGATCCGCCAGCACGGGCTGCTCAACCCTATCACCGTGATCGCACTGGAGGGTGTGGATGCCTACCGGATTGTTACGGGTGAGCGCCGCTGGCGTGCATCGCAGCAGGCGGGACTCACCGAGATGGCCTGTATTGTCCGCACCCTCGCCGATGAGACGCCCGAGAAAATGGCTGAGCAGCTTGTGGAGAATCTCCAGCGTGAGGATCTCACCCCGCTGGATAAAGCGAAGGCATTCACGCAGCTCAAGCAGACTCTGGGTGCGACCAATAAAGAAATCGGGCAGCGTCTGGGAATCTCCGAGCGCACCGTGGGTTATCTGCTCGACTTATTGGATCTGCCTGAAGCGATCTCCGAGCAGATTATCTCGTCGCCCAACCGCCCCGCCGACGGTAATCTTACGGAGAAGCACGGACGTTTCTTGCGCCAGCTCAACGAGCAGCCCGACTTGCAGGCGCACCTGGTAGAAAAAATCAAGGGCGAGAAGCTCTCCGCCGATGATACCGGGAAAGTGGCCAAAGCCATCCGCGAGAGCCCCGCCCTCGCCGATGAGATTCTGTCCTCGCCGGTGATGGAGCTTCCCAGCCTGCTAGGCAAGCGCGACGACACGACTTTCTCTGCCGGGCGCGGCATGGCGAAAGTCATCGAGAAAATCCCCGCCATGCTGGAGGAGATCAAGCTAGAGCGTGCCTCTGCCGCTGACTTGCCGCTTCTCGAAGAAAAGCTCACGGCGGCGCGCAAGGCCATAGACGAAAAACTCGCCGAGGTCAAAGCCGCCCAGCGCTCGTAAGCTCCGTCGGTTGAAACCGGCGTCTGCAGTAGCCTTCGGCTGCGAAGCCCGTGCCGGGCTACTGAGATTCCTTTTTTGCCCTGGCCGTCCGCGCACTTTCCAGCAGGGCGGCCAGCTCGCCGTAAGTGAATCCTTGCCAGTTCTCTGGGATTTCTAGCGGAGGCAGCTTCGTCTTTGTCAGTTTCTCGATAACCTCGCGTACAACTCCGCTAAACAAGTTTCGAGCGTGGCCCGTTTCTGAACCACTCTGACAGATCGCCAAAAGCTCATGTAGCACCAGAAGGCAGGCC
>JANNDD010000946.1:0-4111 GCA_031387365.1 Armatimonas sp.
ATTGGGGCCAACCACCACCAGAAATAATGGCCACCTTAACCGTGCTGAGAAGGACACCTAGCAGCGTGACCATCTCGGCATCCAGAGGGGACTTGCTCTGAGCAAGCGTCCCATCCAGGTCGAAGATAATGAGCTTTTTCATCCGGGAAGTGCAACCTCCAAAACGCTCACCACACCGTGCGGCCTGTAGACGCACGCTCCGATCACCGCGGGGAGAAGAAAAACATCACCTTGAGTGACCGGATAAGTTGTGCCTGCCTGCTCCAGCTCTCCCGTGCCAGCGAGGCACACCAGCACGCGAGGCTCTCCCTCAGCCCCCACAACAAACGGCACCTCTCCCTGATATCGCCACAGCCGGAAGTGGGGACAAGAGAGGAGCCGCTCGCATTGCGTGGGTTGCTCCCTGAGTACCTCGGGAACCACAGGGACAACCGAGCCCTGCGTGAAATCGATACAGGCAAGCGCTTCCTCTACTTGCAGAGCACGTGGCTGACCTGTTTTATGATCAACACGATCCCAGTCGTAGAGGCGGAAGGTAATATCGCTGTTTTCCTGCACTTCAAAGACGACGGTATCGTTGCCTAGTGCGTGTACCGTACCGGCGGGAAGGAAGACGCAATCGCCGGACTGGGGAATAAAGCTCGCAAGCTGGTCCTCTAGCACTCGGTTCGTGAGCGCCTGACGTAGCGTGTCGGAAGTGGTACCTGGCTTCAATCCCGCATAGATGCGGCTTCCCACTCCCGCTTTCAAGACTACCCAGGCTTCGGTTTTGCCCTGCTCACCGGCCGGGAGGTAGTTCGTTTGCGAATCTGAGGGATGCACTTGGACGGAGAGCATTTCGCGTGCATCGAGGAATTTGAGGAGGAGAGGGAAGCGCTCAAAGCTATCCGCCCACTTTCCCAGCATCCGCTCCGGCGACTCCTCCAGCAACTGGCGAATCGTCTGGCCTTTCCGTGATCCATCCGCGACTACACTGACGTGATCCTCTCGGTCACTGAGAAGCCATGCCTCCCCGATGGGGATATCGGCAGGCAGTGGCGTGGACAGTAAGTTGGCCAAACGGCGACCGCCCCAGAGCCGATACTGATAGATCGGCATGAAGCGTAGAGGATAGAGAGCAGTGGTGTTCATGGTTTTGGAATCTCACCCCCCTCATTTTCCCAGCGATCCAGCGCACGCTGTCTCAGGGACATGGCGGTACTGGCACTCTGTGCAAAGGCGTTCCAGAGCGCGATAACGGGGACTTCGGGGTGGTGGAGGTCGTGGCTGAGAATGCTGAGCGAGGCGGTGCCGAGTGTGAAGTGTTGCGCTTCGACCAGGGGCAGCTCTATCCATCGTGCTGCGAAAACGCACCCTATCTGACCATGAGAGAAGAGTGCGATATTGCCCTCACACTGGAGAAGCAGCGCGATAAGCCGGTCTACACGGGTGGTCACTTGACCCGGCATTTCTCCATGCGGGCAACCATCCTCAAAGAGATTCCAGCCCTCACGCTCTTTCTGGATGTCTACAGAGGTTCGCCCTTCGTAGTCGCCATAGTCCCACTCGGCCAGATCGGGCTCCCGCTCGGCGAGCACTCCTAGACCCGCTAGCTCACACGTGCGGCGCGCACGCAGTCTTGGGCTGGTGAGTACCTGCGAAAAGGGGATTCCCTTGAGGTGGTATCCCAGCTCGCGTGCCTCGTACTCACCGCGCGGGGTCAACGGAATTTCCGTCGAACCTGTGTGCTGACTCGAGAGTGACCACTCGGTTTCCCCGTGTCGGATGAAGTAAAGTCGTAATCTCATGCTCGATCCATCGCGGCACTGTACTGGCCCCGCCGTGCCGCCTGGTTGCAGGTTGCACGATGGAGCAATGCCTGCTGCGCTGCCTCAACATTGGCCTCCTGACCACCCCAGATCGCCATTGCAGGTTGCTGGAGGGCGCGCCCAAACGAGAACGACAGCGCCCAGGGCAGGCGCGAGGGAAGCTGAGCGTTCCTTGTGTTCATGGCGTTCAAGTGGGCCGAGGCCAGCTCCCCGGACTGCCCACCCGACAAGAAGACAATCCCCGGCACGGCAGCGGGGACGGCTCGCAGAAGACAACGCACCGTGGCATCGGCGACTTCTTTAACCGATTCTTGCGCGGGAAAGCTCGATCCTGAAAGCACCATGTTGGGCTTGAGAAGCATTCCCTCCAGCAGTACGCCCTGCTCGTCAAGGTGGCGGAACACCACCCGCAGGACTTCCTCCGTCACCGCGCCGGTTCGCTCCAGAGAATGCGTGCCCTCCATCAGCACCTCCGGCTCGACGATGGGAACGAGGCCCTCTTCCTGGCACAGCGCAGCATAGCGGGCCAGTGCATGCGCATTGGCTTCGATGCATGCCTGGCTCGGAATGCCGTCCCCGATGGCGATCACCGCACGCCACTTGGCAAAACGAGCACCCCTTTGCGCATACTCCCCTAAGCGCTCGCGCAGCCCGTCCAGCCCCTCGGTGATTTTCTCACCGGAGTGCCCGGCCAGCTCTTTTGCACCCGTATCCACTTTGATGCCGGGAATGATTCCCGCCTCAGAGAGAGCTTTGGCGAAAGGAGTCCCGTCTTTCAACGTCTGACGGATCGTCTCGTCGTAGAGAATTGCACCACTAATACAGCTTGCAAGGCCAGGCGTTGTGACGAGCAGCTCTCGATAGGTGCGCCGAGTTTCCTCGGTCTGGGCTATCCCCAGATCAGCAAAGCGTTTATTGCAGGTGGACGTACTCTCATCCATCGCCAGCAGACCTTTGTCGCCTGCAACCAGCGCGTGCGCGGTGTCTATTAATTTTTGTGTGTTCATTGTCTGCTCCCCTATGAACTTGTCTTAGCGGTAGACCATGCCGCCATCGATGAGGGGCGCTTGGCCGGTCATGTAGTCCGAATCGGGCCCCGCCAGATACGAGACAAGGGCGGCGACGTCCTCGGGCGTCTCGGCTCTGCCCAGCGCGATCCCTTCCACGTACTTTTTGTAGGTCGCCCCGAGCTCCGCTCCGGTCACTTCCGCCATGCGCTTGTCAATCTCCACCCACATGTCCGTTCCCACCACACCAGGACAGTATGCATTGACCGTGATCCCCTCAGCAGCAAGCTCTTTAGCCGCTGCTTGGGTCAGAGCGCGAACGGCGAACTTGGTGGCAGAGTAGAGCCCCAGCAGCGCAAAGCCGTCGTGGCCCGCAATGGAGCAGGCATTGATGATCTTGCCTTTTTGGCCGCGCGCATAAAACGTCTTTGCCGCCGCCTGGATTCCCCAGAGCACCCCTTCGACATTGACCTTGAAGATGCGATCCACGTCGCCTGGCGTGACATCACATACCGCCTGCACCTGAGCGATCCCAGCGTTGTTGACTATAATGTCAAAGCCACCGAGCTGCTTTTCAGCATGGTCAATGGCCGCGTAGACTTGTGCGCGGTCACTGACATCGGCGACAAAGGTCGTGGCTCTACGCCCCAGCGCCTCGATCTCCTGCGCGACCGCTGTGATTGTCTTCGTGTTTACATCAATGAGCGCGATGTCCGCGCCGTCCTTGGCTAGACGCAAGGCGATGCCACGACCAATTCCCTGACCCGCGCCTGTCACCAGAGCGACTTTTTCGGTGATACTCATGCTGCCGCATCTATCGCTTCGACGCGAACGAGTTTCTTGTTGACAAACTCCTGGATTCCCAGACGGGAGAGCTCGCGGCCATAACCCGAGAGCTTGACCCCACCAAACGGTAGCTCGGCACAGGTCCAAGTCGGGTGATTGATAAACACCATGCCCGTATCAATCTGGCTGGCGACACGCTTGCCCCGTGCGATGTCCTGGGTAAAGACCGAACCACCGAGCCCAAAGTCCGAGTCGTTGGCCAGCGCGATGGCTTCGGCCTCGTCCTTCACCCGAAAGAAGAGCGCGACCGGGCCAAAGAACTCCTGACGAAAGGCGGGGTTGGCGGGCAAGATATCAGTCAAGATCGTGGGCTGCATAAACGCACCGGGGCGCTCGATCCGTTTGCCACCGAGCACAACTTTTGCCCCATGAGCAACGGCGCTTTCCACCTGGCCAAGAAGCTGGATGAGAGCAGCTTCGGTCGAGAGCGGCCCCAGTGTGGTGGCTTCG
>JANNDD010000978.1:0-2311 GCA_031387365.1 Armatimonas sp.
CGGTGGCATCGCCCTCTTTCTGGCCTCCCTTCTTTTGTCTGAGCCGATTCCCGGCCTCAAGATCGGCGAGAAGCGCCCAGTGCTTTTACTGCCCCTGATCACCGGCGAGGACACTGCGCTCAGCGGCGAGCTCACCCGCCTCCCCGACACGCCTAAAAAGACCCGAAGCTACCGCCTCACCCTCGGTGGTGGCACGGTCGCTGAGCTGGAGTCCGACAGCCAGGGCCTCGTTCGCCTTACCAGCAATGGCGCACTTGCCATCACCCGAAAAAACTAGCGCAGCGTCAGCTCAATGAACGCATCGTTAGGAAGCTTCGGCACGTGCTCAGTGCACATAACTTCCACTCCCTCGGAGAAAATGGCACCGTCAAGGCCGTAGCAATAGTCGTCAAAGCGGGTCTCTAACAGCCCCTTCACGCGGGCAAAGCCAATGCCGTAGAGATCGCCGTTGTGCATGCGAAGCGTGGACTCTGTGATCCCAAACCAGCGCATCGTGATTCGTGTGCGTGTGTTGGACTCACTCTCACGTCCCAGTACGAGGTCGCTGTAGTCCACGACTAACGTTAGCTCGTGCTCTGCAAATCCGACTCTTAGCTCGCGGACAACCGCATCATGAAGCGTGGGCCAGTAGCCATAGATGTCAAAGAGTGGCGCGGCCCCCAGGATTGTCTCCCAGACAGCTCGGGTTTCTTCAAGGGATGTCATGTCAGATATAATATCGGGCATGAGCAAGATGGTTCTGGATTTGTTTCGCCTTGACGGTCGTCGGGCGCTGGTGACAGGTGGCGGCAAGGGCCTTGGGCGTGTGATGGCGCAGGCACTGGCCGAGGCGGGAGCCGATGTGGCGATTGTGAGCCGCACGCAGGCGGATGTGGACAGCGCCGCCGCCGAGATTTCTGAAGCAACCGGGCGCCGTATTATTCCGTTTGCCGCCGATGTGACCAGTGCTTCGGAAGTGGCGGCGATGGCGGGAGCGATTGAGCGGGGGCTCGAAGGCCCCGTAGACATTCTGATCAACAACGCCGGGGTCAATATTCGCGGCGGGATCGCGGATCTCACCGAGGCCGAGTTCGACGCGGTGATCAACGTCAATCTGAAAGCGCCATTTCTGGTGGCCAAGCAGTTTGCGCCGGGCATGGCCGAGCGGGGCTGGGGCCGCGTGATCAATCTGGGCTCGATTCTCTCCGTGATCGGAGTGGCAGGGCGCGTGCCATACGCATCGTCCAAAGCGGCGATTTTGGGCATGACCCGCGTGCTGGCACTGGAGTTCGCCACTCAAGGAGTGACCGTGAATGCGATCTGCCCCGGCCCCTTTGCCACGGACATGAACAAGCCGCTTTTAGAGAACCCGGAGGCCTACGCCGCCTTTGTGGCAAAAATCCCCATGGGCCGCTGGGGCGAGCTCCACGAGATCACCGGAGCCGCCGTCTTCCTTGCCTCCGATGCCGCGAGCTTCGTCACCGGCACCACCCTCTTCGTGGACGGCGGCTGGACGGCACAGTAAAATCAGGCTACAACCCCTCCCGCACCTACCAGAGCACCTTTGCCAGATAGACCACATTTATGGTCGCGATCAGACCCCGATTTCCAGGCATCACCAAAGCTCTGGAAGAAGCCGCCGCATGAGTCTACGGCACGGGGGCGCGATACAATAGCCGTTGCTATGGCCGAGAAAATCAAAAAATTTCATGTCATCACCTGGGGCTGCCAGATGAATGTGGATGACTCCGACCAAATCGAGAACCTGCTGCTCTCCGATGGGCTGGAGCGCGCCGACTCTTTGGAAGACGCCGACATCGTGATGCTCAACACCTGCTCAGTGCGCCAAAAGCCCGAGGACAAAGTGTTCTCTCAGCTGGGGATTCTCGCCGAACTCAAGCAAGCACGGCCCGATATGGTGATTGGCGTCACTGGCTGCATGGCCCAGCGTGCCGGAGCCGAGATCGCACGACGTGCGCCTCACATTGATCTGATCGCCGGAACCGCGCAGCTAGAGCGCATCCCTGAGCTGGTTCGAACGCGCCAGAGCCTTCTGGAAAGCGGCGAGGCGAAGCAGAACAAGCCCACCGATGTGCTAATCCAGCTCCAGCTCCCGCGCAAGAAAGAGGAGAGCCAGCTCTTCTTGCCTGAGCGCAAACGCGTCACCACGGGGAAACTAAAGAGCTTTGTGAGCATCATGTACGGCTGCGACAAGTTCTGCCACTTCTGCATCGTGCCTCATACCCGGGGCAAAGAGCGCTCCCGCCCGGCGACTGAGATTGTCGGCGAGGTGGAGCACTTAGCGGCGCACGGCACCAAGGAGGTCTGCCTG
>JANNDD010000986.1:0-21461 GCA_031387365.1 Armatimonas sp.
AGAGCGCATCGTCGTGGGTGTAGAGTACCGCCGAGAGGTCGGGTAAGAGCTGGCTGCGTCGTGAGAAACTGTCATCTGAGTTTGCCGTGACGAGTGCCCGCGTAAATTTCTTCTCCAGGCCCGGCTCGGTTGCCTCCAGCCAGATAGGATTGGTGCTGGCGTTGCGTCCCGAGTCACTGGTCAGCTTGGCGGCACTTCTATGTAGGGTGAGAGGAAGCACTTTGGGAGCTAGCTTATTGAACGCAATCATGTCCCCGGGCTTCTCTTTAAGCGGGGTCACTTGTGTACTGCCCAGTCGCACGGAGTGCCATCTCTCTTCCCGCTGCGGCTTCGTTTCCCCTTCGCGGGGGGTGCGGATCAGCTCATAAAACACAACGTCTTTGCCATCGGCGCTGAGTCCCGTTGGAACCATGGAGCCTTTCTCTCCCACTATAATCACGGAGCTGAAATTGCCCTCGGGGGAGAGAAAGCAAAACTGGCGTGTTGGCTCGTAGGTCGCGCTTAGCTCATGAAAAATAAGAAGAGGCGTGCCAGGAATAGCTTGTGCCAAAAAAATAGAGTTAGCTTGCTTGAAGGGGGAGGCTAACCAGCGCACCGTTGGCCGCTCTACATCCACTAACCCCAGATTCAGGGACAATTCCATTTTTCCCTCGGGTAGCATCCGGACACTCATCTCTTGAAGGACAGCTTTTTTCACTTCGGGAAACCACGCGATCTCCCGGATTGTGTGCCGGGTCTGTGTCGCTGCGTTATCTTGCACCCGGTGAAGAAGCTTGGTGGTACGGCGGAGCGCATCATAAAGCCAGAGCTGTTCCTCTCCGAACGGCTCTTTCACGTCGTCGGTGGGCTCGGGACGCAGGTCTTGTGTGATAAGCGCATAGCGGCCACCGGGCGCGGGCTTGACCTCACGAATCTTTCCCGTCAGCACGGGTTCGATCTTGCCGATGAGATAGGCATTGGTCTTGGTCGTGACGATGCGCGGTGGGCGCGATCCGCTAGATTGCTTGCGAGCGAGTGTGGCGGTGGCGGCGAGGGCGGCGGCTCCCAGACCGAGTGTCAAGAAAAAATGGCGGCGGTTCATCGTAATTAGGATAACGCAAAGAGGCGCACCGTGGTTACGGGCTCAGTCCATGTCGGTGAGCATCAATACCCAGACACGGCCCTGCGTCCGGTCCACGGTTACCAGGGTGGTGTCCCAGGCGATATCGTGGAGCCAGCCGTGCCAGCCCAGCTCGGAGAGGTAGGTGGTGAGATTGCCACTGGAGTCGGAGAAAAGTGCGTGGCAGAAGGCAATCACGGTGTCTTCCGCCTCTTCGGCGCTTAGATCACAGGCGACATAGGCGCCGCCGCTGATCAGACGGAGCGTGAGGTGGTCTTCCAGCGGCTCCCCGAGGCGAGAAAATCCCGACTCCGTGCCGGGCGGAACCACGCGCTGCGGTGCAGGCAACACGGCGTCCACGGCAGGCTGCCGCAAAAATAAATCCGGGAAGCCCAGGCGATCCAGGTCATCGTAGGCGGCGTGGGCCAGCCAGAGAGCGCTCATCGAGAGGTCGAAGACACGAAGCTCCGCGCCGCCATTGGTGTAGATACGTCGTAGTGCCGCCAGAAGCACCTCGGTCTCTGGCGGCACCGGGGCGGCGCTCACACTCAGCTCCTGCCACAGAAGGGGAATCATGCTGGAATTGTACCCGCAGGACGCTACAGGATTCGCCTGCGCTGGCGGCGCTCCGCGAAGTAGATCTCGCGGTACTTACTGTGCAGGTAGCGCAGCAGAGGTTTGGCGGAGAGCGGCTCGCCACAGATACGCTCCGTCAGCTCACTGGGTAAGTAGCGTCGCCCCGGACGGTGGACATTCTCCCGTAGCCAGCCTAGGAGTGGCGCGTAGTCTCCCCGGATGAGCCCCGGCTCGATACTCGGCTCGCTTGCCAGAGCTTTCTCATAGAGCTGCGCCGAGAGCATCGTCCCCAGCGCGTACGTGGGAAAGTAGCCAAACATTCCGCCCGACCAGTGGACATCCTGAAGGCAGCCCACGGAGTCGGTGGGCGGTGTGATTCCCAGGTAGCTCTGCATCTTGCTGTTCCAGGCTTCGGGAAGGTCTTTAACGGCGAGTGTGCCCGCGACCAGCTCCTGCTCCAGCTCAAAGCGCAGGAAAATATGAAGGCAATAGGTCACTTCGTCGGCCTCCACACGGATCAGCGACGGCTCGACTCGGTTGATTGCCCGGTAGAACTGGTGCATATCCGTGTCGGCGAGCACGCTGGGAAAGTGGCGCTGGAGGCCGGGATAGAAAACCGTCCAGAACGTGCGGGAGCGCCCGATAATATTCTCCCAGAGCCGAGACTGCGACTCATGAAAGCCCAGGCTTGTCGCCCCCGAGAGCGGCGTGTCATCGTCGTCGGGGTTAAAACCCTGCTCGTACATGCCATGGCCTGCCTCGTGGATCGTCCCCATAAGGGCGCAGGGTAGCCAGTTGGGCTCGACGCGGGTCGTGAGCCGCACATCGGTGCGGTGCATGCTCTGGCAGAAGGGATGGACGGCCAGATCCTGCCGTCCCTGGGTGAAGTCGAAGCCCAGCTTCTTGGCGACATATTCCGTGAACTGGAGCTGGGTCTTCTCATCGAAGTGACGCCTCAGGCAGGATTCGTCCACGGGCTCGCCCTCGCGAATAATCTCCATCAGCGGCAGGAGGCCGTCGCGTACCTCGGCAAAGACCGTCGCCACTTGCTCCGTCGTCATGCCGGGCTCGTACTGATCCAGCAGGGCATCGTAGCGGCAGCCATTGTGCCCCAGATGATCCGCGACCTGGCGTGAGAGGTCCAGCAGGCGCTCCAGAGTGGGCATGAAGTGGGCGAAGTCATTGTCTTTGCGTGCCTTCACCCAGACCTCATGGCCCAGAGCGGTCTCCCGTGCCAGAGTTGCCACCAGCTCCGTGGGGAGCTTGACAGACCGGTCGAAGTCGCGGCGGACGACGCGCAGGGTAAGCGCTTTGTCTGAGCCTTCTTCAGCGCCTTCGGCTTCCGCTGCTGCCAGCAAGCGTCCGGTCTCGTTATCCGTGAAGCGCTCGTGGAGCAGCTTGCCCATCGCACCCATGGCATTGGCACGGGCTAGTGCGCCGCCGGGGGGCATGTAGCACTGATGATCCCAGCCCATTAATGCGGCAGCCTGACCCAGATGGCCCAGCTCAGCGAGGCGGGCGAGTAAACTTTCGTAAGCAGACATATCGCGGCATTGTACCTGAAGATGTGATCTAGACGCGCAAGACTATCATAGCCACCAGTGCCCAGAGCAGAACATTGATCACCAGAGGCTTATCCTCCACGAGAACCGCCTCAGGGGCTTCCCCCATGCCTTTTTTGTGGGTGAGGTAGAGATAACGAAAGAGCCCGTAGAGCACAAAGGGAATGGTCGCCATTAAGTACGGGCGGCTCTGCCCGGTCTGCGACTTTGAGAAGAACGTATAGAGGGTGTAGGACATCACGCAGGCGGAGGCGACAATGGTGATCATCTGCTCCAGCATCGGGAGGCTGTACTCCTTGAGGATTGCGCGGGTCGGCGTTTCTTCGCCCAGAGCAACCAGCTCCCCTCGGCGCTTGGAGAGCCCCAGAAAGAGCGCTAGCAGCAACGTACAGAGCAGGAGCCACTCCGAGAGCGGGACATTGATCACAAAGGCACCCGCCACCGCCCGGATCACAAAGAGCGACGCCAGAGTCAGCACATCCACGATCACATGGTGTTTGAGGACAAAAGAATAGAGCAGGGTAGTGACAAGATAGAGTGCGGCGGCCCCGAAGAACTTCCAGGCAGCCACGCCACTCTGATCGTACTCAATGAGGCGCGCTGCGACTAGTAGCGCCGGTATTCCGAGGCCCGCAAGGAGCTTTGCCACTCCTACGGGGAGGCGGCCTGAGGGGATGGGGCGGAAGCGTTTCTTGGGGTGCTGACGGTCGGCCGACACATCCAGCAGATCATTGATGTAGTAGGTCAGGCCCGAGAGAAGACAGAAGAGGAGGAACCCTGCGAGGGTTTTAACCCAGTGGTTTAGGGTGTGGTACTGATCCTGGGTAAAGAGCAGGCCCGCAAAGAGCAGAGCATTCTTCGCCCACTGCTTTGGGCGCATCGCCTCCAGCCAAGCTGGGAGTCGGCTTGGTACAGGCAGAGGCGATGTGCTCAATGCGAGTTTACTTGCTCACTTCCATCGTCAGTTTTTTCGAGACAGCCTTTTTCAGTCCGTCTACATCAGTGACCGTTAGAGTGACCACCACTTTATGAAGCTGCTCGTTGCCACGGAAGAGGGAAGCCGGGAACACATGCTTAACAGTGCGCCCTGTATCGTCTTCCTGAATACCATCGTTCGCATCCCAGTCCCAGGAGAACTTGAGGGTGCTGGCACCGCCTTCTGCATCGGCGATAAAGGTCATCTCGTTGTCGGAGAAGGCAATCTGATCCTCAAGATCCGCCGCGCTGACCTCTGTTTCATCGGTCAGGACATCTATCTCGCCGATATGGAACTGCTCGTACTTGTCTCCACAGATTACCAGCGCGGCGAGCTTGGCTCCATTTCCGCTCAGGGATTTCTTTGCCGCCTTTTTCAATGCTGCGAGAGGCACGTGAACGGGGACATAGGAATCAGGGTCTTCTGTGGGGGCAATATCTAGCGGACGCACGAGCTCGTACTGGGAGCCATCTGCCATGAGGAACACAAAGCGCATTCTCTCAAAGCCAGCCGCCGCTTTCTTCTCTCCAAACCCGGAAAGATCAATCACTTCCTGAGTGGTATTAAAGCTGGTACGCATCCGCAAGTAGCAGTGTGGGTTTGCAAGTGCGGCGCTGAGATCCACGGGCTTGGCGAAGCTAATCTTCCCGCCCTGGTGGGTGCCATGGGTCGTTACCTTGATGGAGTAATCTCCAACTAGGACTTTCCCATTATCCCCCTTGCTCTGTTCCGCACGGCCACTACCCCAGCTCCCCAGGCTTACCGAACTTTCCTCGCCCTTAAAGAGGGAGAAAGCCACGGTAGCGACACCTTCCTGGGCCAGAGCGGCAGTAAGCGCCAAGCCACCCACGATGGCAGCGGCGGTAAAGCGCATGAAACGGTGGCTAAGAACACGCATCTTCAAACTCGATTCCTTTCGGCACAACGGACAACAATGCCAGCCTATTATACAACGTCGGCACAGCGAATCCTTCTTTGGAGAAAAATAGTTACGGATGGGCTGCAAGATCGCCCGGTTTAAGGCGCGCCCCGTTGGCATAGGCCGTCGCCGCCATCGCGGGTTTCCCGGCGGGCTGAACCGTTATCAAGCGTAGGATCCCCCCAATCGTGGCAATCTCAATCCCCTCTTTGCTAACCGCGATGAGCTCCCCAGGAGTATAAGGCCCCGCCTCAAGAGCATAGGTTGCCTCCAGCACCTTCACCTCTTTACCCGCGAGCATAATCACGCCACCAGGGCGCGGAGTGAGCGCCCGGACGCGGTTCGCAAGCTGGGGCGCACTCTCCGTTGTTGGGTCCAGGAAGCCGTCTTCGCGGCTGAGCAGGGCGGCGTAGGTCATGCCCGTCTCCCTCTGAGGAGTCGGTTGCCAGTCGGGTTCCTGCTCCAGGCGGTCTAACGTCTGAATCAGAACTGCCGCCCCTGCCGCTGCAAGACGTGGCTCCAGCGTAAGGGTGGTGTCGCTAGGGGCAATCGGAGTGCGTGCTTCCAGAAAGATCGGGCCGGTATCTAAAGTGGCCTCCATCCGCATCGTGGCAACACCGGTTTCGAGGTCTCCCGCCATGATCGCTCGGTGGATCGGGGCTGCACCACGCCAGCGAGGCAGGAGCGACGCATGGACATTGATGCCACCGTATCGTGGGCCGTCGAGCACTCGCTGCGGGATAATCTGCCCAAAGGAGACAACCACCAGCACATCGGGAGCCAGCACGCTCAGCTCTTCCGGGAAGGGTTTTCGGCGCACTTTCCCCGGCTGGAGAATCGTGGTGTAGCCCAGAGCCAGCGCCGCCTTTTTCACGGGTGATGCCGCAAGCTGCATGCCTCGTCCCGCCGGTCGGTCGGGCTGCGTGACAATCGCAAGCACCTCGTGGCGGCTCGCATGGAGCGCCTGAAGCGTGGGTACCGCGAACGGGGAAGTCCCAAAAAAAACGAGGCGCATTATTTTAATAATTCCTCCGCTTGGCGGGAGTTAGGGGGTTGGTTCACGCTCGGCTGCTTGCTCCTCAGGAGTGAGCATGTGCAGAGTCTTGGGATCGGCACGGTCGGTGAAGAGGATACCGTTGAGGTGATCCACCTCGTGGCAGATAATTCGTGCCTCAAAATCCCGTGCCTTGAAGCGCACGGGGTGGCCGTTGGCCGTGAGCGCGTGGACGTAGATCTGACTGGGGCGACGGACCACGCCACGCAAGCCAGGGATGGACAGACAGCCCTCTTCGGGTTCGTACTGCTCGCCTTTTTCCTTGGAGACTTGAGGATTGATCAGTGCCTGAAGCCCGCCACCCGCATCGTAGACCAGGAGCCGCAGGCTGCGCCCCACCTGAGGCGCGGCAAGCCCGACCCCGTGCGCGGCGTACATAATATCGGCCATCTCCGCAACCAGCGCCCGAATAGCACTGTCCACAAACTTAATCTCTTGCGCCGTTTGGAGCAGTACTTCCCAGCCGTGGGTCTCTTTATACTTCACGACGCGGCTGTCGTTGAAGGGGATATCTTTGTACTTTTCCGCTAGATCAAGAAACTTGTCAGATGCCATACCAGGGGTTATTTTATCACGACAAAATTTTGCGCCAAACCCTGTAATTTTAGCAGGATCTACCAATAATAATTTTGTACGCTTTTAGCAAAGGATAAAATTATGCAGTTCTTCTCGCGCAACAATGACAAAAAAGAGGATGGCCAGGACTCTGAGGCTCCGCCCGTCCGCCTCGCCACCCCCGTGGCCTCGATTCCGCCCGTCGCTACTCCGCCCGCTCCGCACCCCACTGTCCCCGTGCCTCCTAAGGCATCTGTGGTAACTGGGCCGCCGACACTCACTGAGGACGGAACCCTTGATTTTCCGGCGATCTATCAGTTTGCTCGTGTCGCCAGCACGTCGTTTACCGCCGAGCAGACTCTAAGCATGCTGGAGCAGCTTCCCGCTGCCATGCCTCTGGAGATGAAACGCCAGACCGTTCAGGTAACCCTCACGGCTCTGGGAACTGCGATCGGGGCCAACCGCCAAAGTATTGTTGGAGATGCGGATCAGAAGCGCTCGACCCTCCAGAACTACGCGGATGCACAGGGCCAGAAAACAGATGACTATGTGGCGGAGACGCAGGCGCAGATCGCCGAACTCCAGCGACAGATCACCGAAAAAGAAGATCAAATTACAGTGACAAAGGACAAGCAAGAGCGCGTCCGAACTCTCTGCGATACCGAGGCTGGACGCTTGGAGAGTGTCCTGAGCTTCTTCGAGCAAGAAACGTCTGCCCTGCCCGAAGTCACGCCGGTTACGAATCTGACGCTGGCGAGTGAGCCTACGCAAGAGGAAGATGAGCTCCCCGAGGAAGAGATCAGCGAGACCGGCGGCCTGCGCGTCGCTGCCTAGCCGCGAAAACAAAAACAAGCCTTAAGAAAAGCTCTGCGGAATGACACCGCAGGGCTTTTTGTTGCAACCAGACCCCCTTTCCCGTTATCCTGTGACTTAGGAGGATAAGAAATGTATCGAGGTGAGGTTGTTGTCCGGGCGATGTTGCCCATGGCGCTGGTGGTCTGGCTGATTCACTGGCGGCTTTTCGGAGAAAATACACACTTTGATTGGGGAGACTATCTCCTGCCGATTTTAGCCGCCTATGCGCTGGGACGAGGCGTGGTGCGCCACGCGAAAGCCCGTCTCTGTGAGCTACTTGCCGGGCTGGTGCTGGCGAGCGTTGTCGTCAGTAGTGCTGTTGCCAACCCGTTTCTTATTTTGGCCAGTCTTTTCCTGGGAGGTGCGGGGCTGTTTTTGCTTCCTCTACGCTGCACCGCGCTGCGTGCGTGCGACCCTGACTGCGCCGTCCCGATGCCAGAGACACGCAACACGGCGCTGGCTTTAGTTGCTCTACTGTGCTTGATCAGTGTCACCTGTGGAATGTACTGGAAAGAGGGACTTTTATTAGGGGCTCTGTTCGCAAGCTATATCACCGTCCCTATGATGATCATCGCAATAAGCTGTACCCTCGGAGGCAAGACACGGATGGGGGCCAGTATAGGCGCGGCTGCGGCACTGGTCGTGACTATTTTTCTCGTTCTCATGATTGCTTTTGGTATTCACTGGGAATAGAGCCTTTTTCATAAATCGCTCTTCGCCGACAATCGCCAATTGAAACGCTTGTTGTGAATTGGTGTGGTTTGACACGGTTTGACACGAGGGATTAAAATCCTCGCTGCGGGTCGGCTCCGCCGATGTTCTTCGGACAAAATAAGAGATCCTTCGGACCGTTTTGCTTTCGGTTTTCCCGTCCGGAGGACGCGCCGAAGGCGTTTGTAGCGAGGGATTTTAATCCCTCGAAAGTAGCGAAAACGTAATTCACAACAAACGTTGAAATCGGCGTCTACGGGCCTGCTGCCATAATGTCGCTGGGGTTTGACACTTGATGCACACTTTTCGTGCGATCACCCAAAAGAGTGTGTGGGGTAAACATCGGGCGGCAAGGCAAATCAGTCGGCGGAGCACAGTACGGCAGAGAGTGGAATAGAGACAACCTGGGTACACTCACACCTGGTTGCAATCTATATGAAAACTCAGATCAACGAGCTCCCGCCTGCCTTGAATAGCTCCGCTTTGCTGGCTCGGTTTTTGGAGTCGTTCACGGAGGCTCTGCAACTTGTGGATTTGAGTGGGCAGGTACTATGGAGCAATACCCAAGCTCAGCAACTTCTGGGGCTCTCTCATTCCGGTTCGCAAAAGACTTCCCACTGGACAGCACTTTGGAACCTGACGGAGCCTGTTCTGGCTAGCGCTGCCTTTGACGACGCTGTCGCAGGAAAGCGGTCACACTTTCAGGCAGGCTACACGACAGCCACAGGGAAGGATCTCTGGTTAGAGTTTGACTTGGTGCCATTGCCTGAAACTGAATCCACCCCGCACTTTCTTTATGTCGTCTGTAAAGATCGCACAGGGGAGCACCGTAGCGCTGCGGAGCTGGCTCGCCTGGAGGTCTTTGTTGCCTGTACAGCCGATGCCGTGATTGGCTTTGGTTACGAAGGGGTCATTACTTTTTGGAACACGGGAGCGGAGCGGATTTTTGGCTACACCCAGCAGGAAGCAATCGGGCAAAAATACACTCTGATTGCGACCCTGGAGATGCAGAAGGAGCAGAAGCGTACCTACGCGCAGCTCTCTAGCGGCATGCACCGGCGGCAGGACACGCAGCGGCTTCGAAAAGACGGCACCCTCGTTGATGTGAGTATTACCTCGTCGCCCATAATTGTTGGTGGGCAAAAAATGCCAGGGGGCGTGGTCGTGATTCACGACAATACCGAGAAGGTGCAGGCGATGGAGGAACTTCGGTTGCGCAAGGAGCAGATGGAGACGACTCTCAAACAGATGCAGCTTGCCCTGGCTGCAGCACAGATGGGCACCTTCATCTCCGACCTGGTAACGGGCGGGATCGTACTCTCTGAGTCAACCCGGATGCTCTTCAAGTTGCCCCCCGAGATCGCGATCACGACCCGCCAGTCTATCTATGACTACTGCCACCCCGACGATCATGAGCGAATACAGAGTGCCATTGCGGAGTCGCGCGCAACGGGGATGGACTTTACGGTCGAGTTTCGGGCGCTTCCTCCCGAGGGTGGCCCACGCTGGCTCGCAGCACGAGGTCGTGTAGAACGTGGCCCCGAGGGAGAGCCACAGCGGCTGCTTGGAGTGATCTGGGATATCGACAAGCACAAGCGCGAGGCAGAAGAGCTTGCACTTCTAGCGGCTTTTGTGTCCTGTACCGGGGACGCCATTATCGGGTTTGACCGCGTGGGAAACATTACGCACTGGAACCGAGGGGCCCAGGATATGTTTGGCTACACCCCAGAAGAAGCCCTCGGGCAGAGCTACACGCTCATTGGAACCACAGCGGTTTACGCGTTTCAGCACCGGGTATTTTCGGAGACCATCCGAGGCGACACCCACCGTTGGTACGACACGCAGCGTCGCTGCAAAGATGGACGCGTGCTGGACGTTTCAGTGACCACGTCGCCTCTCATCATTGGGGAGGAAATCGTTGGACTTGTCGGGATCGTCCGAGAGATCACTGAGAAAGTGCGCGCCACCCAGCAGCTTGCTGAGCTCAATAACAAGCTCCAGGCGACTGCTGAAGAGAAGCGCCAGTTTGTGAACATGATCCTCCACGATCTGCGCCATCCCCTGACAACCGTAAAGACGCTACTCTATCTGCTGCGCCACGATACCATTACAGCCCGCGATGAGCATCTGGAGGTCATTGAGGGCCGAGTCTCTGCGCTCCATTTACTTCTGGAGGAGCTGACCGAGTACCATCGGATCGAGGCAGGGCGGGGCTACATCACGGTGGAGCAGGTTTCCGTAGCGGAGCTGATTCAGGAGTGCGTGACAAACTTCCAGCCAGTACTGGTTGGCGCGGAGGTGCAGATTCAGTGCACAGTCACCCCCGAGCTGGATCTCGTTCTCACCGACCGCAATAAGCTGCTTCATATCCTGCTCAATCTCCTCTCCAATGCGCTCAAGTTTACTCCCCAGGGACAAATCACCGTCCAAGCAAACTCCGTCGCGGGTGACCACTGGAGGCTGATTGTGGAGGACACGGGCCTTGGTATCCCAGAGGAGGTGCAGGCACACATCTTTGAGGAGTTCTATCAGGGTGATGCGCTGACACATAAGCGCCAGGGCTTTGGGCTGGGCTTGAGCATTGTCAAGCAGCTTTGCGATACCCTGCAAGGCAAACTTGAGTTGACGAGCACGCAGGGGAAGGGCACACGGTTTGCTCTTGTCTTCCCTCAGGTATTGGTTTCAAGCTCTGTTAACTTCCCGTAACCTTGCCTCGTTATACTAAATAAAATGTCTCCCCAGATGGTTGCGATTCTGCATCGTATTAGCCTGCTTTATGAACCCGATCCAGAGCTTGTCTTTCGGCAGATCGTGGATCTCGTCTCCGAGCTCTACGGCAACACCATGGTTATGGTGAACGTGATCGAGGGGGAGATGATCCGGTATCGGGCAGTGGCGAACCTGCATCCTGTCTTTGCGACGGTGAGAGCGCTCAAGCGAAAAGCGACTCTCTGCGAGATTGCTCTCCAGACTGCCGAGCCACTCTTGGTGCAGAATGCCCAGACCAGTGCGCTCTTTTGTCACCACCGTGTTGTGGATTTGAAACTGCGGCGTTACCTGGGCGTGCCAGTATGTAGTTCTAGTGGCAGTATGGTGGGAACTCTGTGTCTGCTTGATGATCAGACCAATGACATCTTGACCGACGAGGACATCCAGTTTTTCTCACTGCTGGCGATGCGCGTGAGCGCGGAACTGGAGAGAGAGCGGATTATGGAGGAGAGAATCGCTGAGCAGAGAGCCTATGCCGAGCGCTTGGAGGAGAGGCTCACCCAGCAAGCGGCTGCCCTGAAAGTGGCACAGGAGAAGCTTGTGGAGGCGGCCCAGCTCTGGGCGGTTGGGACGGTTGCAGTGGGGGTGGCGCACGACCTACGCAATGTCTTAGCGGCGATCCAGCTAGAGCTACGGGCACTGGGCGAGGGAGCCTACCCTGAGAGTATTGCACGGCAATGGGATCGCCTCTACGTCCTAACCCACTCCCTGCTCTCCCTCTCCGATGAGACGGCGGTGATCGCAAGCGCGGTGAGTCTCTCCGATGTTGTGGACTTTGTCTTTCGCCTCATTCAGGGACAGGCAGAGGTCGATGGTGTGCAGCTAGAAAAGTTGCTACAGGGCGAGATTCCCGCCGTCTTGGGAAATCAGCGTCGGCTTGAGCACCTCTTTGTTAACCTCATGGTCAATGCGCTTGATGCCATGACGGCAACAGGTGGTAAGCTCACGATCACTCTGCGTACTGAGACGCGAGATCAGCGTGGGGTGCTTGTCACGGTTCAGGACACAGGACAGTCCATTGCCCCCGAGACTCTGCCGCATCTCTTTGAGCCATTTTTTACGACACGCGCCAATCGCACGGGGCTTGGCCTCTTCAGCGCCCAGCGCATTGTCGCGGCGCACCAAGGCGAGATTCAGGTAGAGAGCTTGCCCGATTACGGGACATCCGTTTCCGTGTGGCTTCCCGTGGAGAAGAAGTAATTATGAGTGGAAAACTGCTGCTAGTTGACGATGATCGCTACGTGCTCAACCCACTGGCGCGGCTCCTGGGGATCAATGGCTACCACTGCACTCTGGCGGTAACCGGCCACGAGGCACTTCGTCTGCTTGCCACCGAGGAGTTTGACCTGATGCTTCTCGATATCGGGCTTCCCGATATGGACGGTCTAACGGTCTGCCGTCGTGCGCGAGCCAAGCACAACCTCCCGATCCTGATGCTCACGGCGCGTGATGCCTCGTCGGAAAAGATCCTCGGGCTAGAAGTCGGGGCGGATGATTATATTACCAAGCCATTTGAGCCACAGGAGATCCTGGCGCGGATTCGTGCCCAACTGCGACGTTTCCAGGAGTATGGCCAGCCGCTGGAAGCCGAGAACAAAGTCGTTCTGGGGAGCCTCATCGTTGATCTCGATCTGCGTGATGCCTTGGTCGAGGGACGGCGTGCTCAGCTCACGGCCCGCGAGTTTGAGCTGCTCGTTCTGCTGGCAAGAAGCCCTGGACGAGCGCTCGCCCGTGACTGGATCTTTGAGGAGGTCTGGGGTTGCGATGCGGAACTAGGGGTAAAAGTGCTCGCTGTCTGCGTAAGGCGAATACGCTGCAAAATTGAGGCCAACCCCGATGAGCCACGCTACCTACAGACGGTGCGTGGCTTTGGCTATAAGCTCGTTTCCGGCGAAAAATAAGTCGGCTGGCTGCGCTGTGAGATCAGGTTCGCGTGGCGAAGGAGTGCGGTGTCTGCGAGGAGCGCATGCGTGCAGCCGGTAGCCAGTAGCTGATGGTTCTCTCCTAGAATCCGCGCCGTGCGGGTTAGCTCCGCCGCAAGAGTGAGGTCGTGGGTGGCTGTAGTGGCAGATCGCAAAGTTACCCATCGGGCGTGCCATGCTCCAGTACCTTCCGGGCGTAGTCGCGCGCCTCTGTATAGAGCTTATTTTTAGGGTCTATGGGTTTTCCTTTCAGACTGTCTGAAATAAGAGTGGGTCAAGCGACGCTGACCCGGCGTGCGCCGCGCCGACGCTGAGCAACGAGAACCATTCCGAGCGGGAGTAGGCTGGTGAGCAGCAACGCGAGCGCAGAGGGTTCGGGCGCGGAGGTCTGGGCACTGAGTGTCACCGTGCCGTTATAGTTCGTTCCACTGACATCGTCGGCAATGATGTTGTAGGCAGCACTTGGTAGAAACGTCGTGCTGTCAAACGTAAAGCCTGATGTTGTCGAAACGGGGGAGAAATCTGCCGCAGAGCCAGCCAGTGGAGTGAAATCCACGATATTGAGCCTGGGATCGTAGGTGGTCTGAAACCCGAGTGGGGCATTCAGGTTCTGGGCCAGCATACCCACGGTCAGCGTGATATTTGCATCCACAAGACTGACGGAAAGTGGGTTGACTACGGTGAAGATATAACTAAAAAAACCGCTAGAGAATGTATATGTCCCCGTAACAATGGGAACCTGAGCATGGGAAGTGCTTGTCATTGAAAACAAGGCACCTCCCATGAGAAGCAGGGCACCAAGAGTATTTTTTTGCTTGCAAGTGAGAAATATTAAAGTCTCCTTGCTGTTCGTCACTAGAATAGGTTTTCCAGGTTACAAACAGACTACAGATGAGCAATAAAAAGCGAAAAAACTCTGTAACCTTCTCGTAATGTGTGAGAAGTAGCCGCGTAGGAAGAGTGCGTCAAACTAGATGAAGTTGTGGAGACTTACTCTCTCTAGGACTAAACTCTTACGATAAAAAAAAGGTTATTAAGTCCATGACAAAGCGCTCTTTTGCTTTTACAGATACTGCACTGACTTTTATTGCTGGCCATGCTCTTACTTTTCTTGAGACCGGTGCCCCTCTGCACCCCTATGAGAAGTATCCTGTGCTCAGCAAACCCGAGTTCGAAGTCGCTTTGCGCGATGCTCTGAAGTTCTTAGATCGCCCCGAAGCGCTTCGTAAGAATCCGCTTTTGCACTCAAGAATCGTGACGGAGAATACACGAGGAGTCGAGGCTACGTCTAAAGAGCGGTCTTTAGTGCTCCAAAACCTGATTCGTGAGACGGCGATTGGTCTGCAAGGCCACCCCAAACGCGAGCGTGGCTACCGTGCGCTTCGTCGCACCTATCTTCACCCCGTCGCCACACAGGAAAAAGCGGCGGAGCTTCTGGATCTTCCCTTTAGCACCTATCGCCGTCACCTAGCGGAGGGAATTGCGCTGCTCGCCGAGACGCTCTGGCTACAAGAGACCGACGAGCTACTGAAGTGAGCTTCTTCACATGGTGTTGAGCAAAAAATGAACAGCTTTCAGTCTGGAAGCTGACTAGCTCCCGCACCTAAACTCTTATCATCACAAACAAGCCCGGTTACAAACTGCCCTGGCATCTGGAAAGAACAAGAAAATGAAACGAATCTCTGTAGTGAGCCTGCTGGCTCTCACCGCTTTTGGTATGACGATTAGCTCCGCTCCTGTAGCGGCACAGAAAATAGCAAGAGAAAAGACAACCATGGTTGGTGGCGCGGCGATGTACCCCTCCAAGAACATCGTCCAGAACGCGGTCAACTCCAAAGATCACACGACTCTCGTGGCTGCGGTCAAGGCGGCAGATCTGGTGGAGACGCTACAAGGTGCTGGCCCCTTCACCGTATTCGCACCAACTAACATGGCTTTTGCGAAGCTACCCGCTGAGACCGTCCCCACGCTTCTCAAGCCGGAGAATAAAGAGGCCCTCGTGAAGGTGCTTACCTACCATGTGGTCGCGGGGCGCTACTCTGCCAAAGACCTGATGGAGTTGGTGAAAAAAGGTGGTGGCAAAGCGATGCTCAAGACTGTCCAAGGCGGTGAGCTAACCGTGATGCAGAAGGGCAAGAAGCTCATTATCACCGATGCCAAGGGGGGGATGGCTACCGTGACAATCTCCAACGTTATGCAGTCCAACGGCGTGATCCATGTCGTGGACTCCGTCCTGCTGCCCAGCTAAGGCAAGGCCCCAACAGTAGAAAAACAAAAAACTCCCTGGGTGCATAGCACCCAGGGAGCTTTTTTTCTTTACAGGCTCGCTGACGACTACTTGTCGACGGTGCGCTGTGCGGTGGCGACATCCACGCAGACTCCCGGTCCCATTGAAGAGGAAACGGTGATCTTCTGGATGTAGCGGCCCTTGGAGCTCGATGGCTTAGCCTTGACCAGCGTGCTGATCAACACTTTCATGTTCTCCTGAAGGTGCTCCACGGGGAAGCTTGCCTTGCCGATAGGCGCATGGACAATGCCACCCTTGTCGACACGGTAGGCCACACGGGTTGCCTTCTTGATCGCATTGACGACCTTGGCGACATCCGTGGTGACGGTACCCGACTTGGGGTTGGGCATACGTGCCGCGAGCAGACGACCCAGCTTACCGACAGCGGGCATCATGTCCGGAGTAGCCACGAGCACGTCGAAGTCACGCCAGCCGTTCTGAATCTTGGCGATCAGCTCCTCGGCTCCGACTTCATCGGCTCCCGCTGCGGTCGCTGCCTCGGCATTCGCGCCTTTGGCAAAGACGGCCACTTTCTGGCTCTTACCGGTGCCGTAGGGCAGCTCGGTAGTACCGCGCACCATCTGGTCACCCTGACGAGGATCAACCCCGAGGTTGATGGCGACATCAACTGTGGAATCGAACTTGGTCGAGGAGGTGGCTTTCACCAGCTCCAGAGCCGCGAGGGGCTCGTACTGTGTCGTGCGCTCCACCTTGGCCGCCTCGGTCTTGAAGCGAGCGGAGATAATATGCTTTCGGTCTTGTTTTCGCATTGGTCTTGCTCCTAGTCCGTGATCGTCACGCCCATTGAGCGTGCCGTGCCTTCGATAATCCGCATCGCCGCATCCACATCATTCGTGTTGAGGTCGGGGAGTTTTTTCTCCGCGATGTCCTTCAACTGCGCCTTGGTGATAGATCCCACCTTGACGGTGTTCGGATTGCCGGAACCCGACGGAACGCCCGCCGCTTTTTTGAGCAGGTCGGACGCGGGCGGGGTCTTGGTTTCGTAGACGAAGGAGCGGTCATCGTAGATCGTGATGACCACAGGCACAATCGAGCCCACCATGTCGGCGGTCTTTGCGTTGTACCCCTTGATAAACTCCATCATGTTGATACCGTAACCACCAAGGGCCGGACCAACGGGAGGCGCAGGAGTTGCTTTTCCTGCACTGAGCGCCAGCTTGACGACGCCCACTACTTTTTTTGCCATTTTCTTTTCTCCGTAGTATTAACGGCGGGGTTTTTAGTGAGGCCCGCCTCCTACTTTAACGGTTTCCCGTTAAATCTTTTCGATCTGGTTGAAGTCCAGCTCGACCGGTGTGTCGCGACCAAACAAAGAGATCATGACCTTGGCCTTCTCTTTTTGGTCGTTGACCTCATCAATCTTGCCGGTGAAGTCCGCAAAGGGTCCGGAGTTGATCCGAATCACCTGGTTCTTCTCCCAGATCTTCTTGGGCCGCGAGGCCGCATTGTTGGGATCAAGGGCATCGAGGATGTCGCGCACCTCTTTGTCCTGAAGCGGAACGGGCTTGTTGCCCGAGGAGACAAATCCCGTGACTCCCGTGGTGCTCTTGATCAGATACCAGGTGTCGTCATCGAGGATCATGTCAATGAGAACGTAACCCGGGAAGACTTTACGCTTGTACTCGGTCTTCTTCCCGCCACGGTTTCGCGTCTCCGTATCCGTGGGGACGAGGATGCGGAAAAGCTTCTGCCGGAGCCCCATTGTCTCCGCGCGCTTCTCGATGGTCACTTTGACCTTCATCTCATGGCCTGAGTAGGTATGAATTGCGTACCAGTGTCGCTGCATCGTGCTGTCCTTTTAAAACGTTTCCTAACGAAAAAAACACTGCCTACTTGCGGCTCAGAAGCCGCTCGGCAAACTGCGACAGGGCAAAGTCAATTCCCCCGCAGTAAATAGCCACTACCCCGATGAGCAACAACACAATCTGTGTCATCTTAATCAGCTCAGGGCGAGTCGGCCAGTGGGTCTGTGGTGATTTCAGCTCATGCCGAACTCCCTTCACATACTCCTCAAATCCTTGCCGAGAAGGCTTCTTTTTGGGGGCCGGTTGCTGCGGTGCGGTGGTGCTTGCCATAGTTTCTCCCTAACTTATCTTCGGGCAACAAAAAGCAGGGTACCTTGAAGGTGCCCTGCATCTGTGCAGATTATCACGATTTTTAGTACCTGTCAATGCCACCTAAAAGTTCCCCGCGAGGGAAGCAGGGCTTTAGGCTAGCACGAGCTGCTTCTGAACCATCTTGCGGGCACGGTGGATGCGGGCTTTGACAGTGGCCATGGGCAGGCCGGTGCGCTCGACAATCTCATTGTAGCTCAGCTCGGCGATGGTGAGCAGAAGGACATCACGGTAGCCCGGAGGCAGGGTCTGCACCACCTGAAGAACGGCGCTCGCCTCGACACCGTCAATGGCGCGCTTCTCCGGCCCAACAAACTCACGGGTAGACTCCCACTCCGCGATCTCACTAGTGCCCTCACGGTCGCGGCGCTTGCGCTGGATCTTGTGGAGGAAGATACTTCTCAGGATGCAGCGCAGCCACGCCAGTGTCGCATCCTGAGTCCGAAGCTGGTAGAAGCGGGTGTAGGCCCGCAGGAGCGTGTCCTGCACCAGATCCTGGGCATCCGCTGAATCGTGGGTGAGATGCAGTGCAAAGCGCATCAAATTCTCGCGGTGGGGCAGAACCGCATTCTCAAAACTCGCTGTCCTCATGGTGCTTGTATTGTAGATGCTATCCCAAGGTTCCCGCATCGGGCGCAGGGTGGATTTTACGCCCCGCTTATCCGTCTGTAGACCTACTTTCCCTCCCCCCGCTCGTTCCTCGCGACCCCCTCCCGGGTACCCTCTGGGTGAAGGGGAGGAGGTTGGGTGGGGGTTGGCCCCCCCTCTATCTCCCCTCCCTACCCCGTTATCGGGAGGGAGGGAAACTCTACTTCACGCTGGTGCGAGGGAGCTTGGAGACGCCCATGAGGTACTGATCTACCCCGTGCGCCGCTTCTCGGCCCTCGGCGATGGCCCAGACAATCAGGCTCTGGCCCCGGCGCGAGTCGCCTGCGGCAAAGACGGCAGGGACATTCACCGACATGTAGTTCTCGTCGGTTTTTACGTTGCCGCGCGGGTCTAGCTCCAGCCCAAACTGCGTCAGGAGCGCTCGCTCTGGGCCGTGGTAACCGATAGCGACAAGCACTAACTCGGCAGGAAATACCGTCTCCGAGCCCGGAACGGCGACTATACGTCGGGCACCCTCCGCGCGCTCAATACGCTTCACTTTCACCGCGTGAAGGGATTTCACATTGCCGTTGCCATCTCCCTCGAAGTGGGTCGTGTGAATGCCCCACTCGCGCTCGCCGCCCTCTTCGTGCGCGGGTCCGGACTTTAAAATATGCGCGGGCTGCGGCCACCAGGGGTTTAGCTCGGGCATCTCCACGGGCGGCTCCGGGTGGATCTGGAACTGGGTCACAGAGGCTGCGCCCTGACGCAGCGCTGTGCCGTAGCAGTCCGCGCCCGTGTCGCCGCCACCGATAATCACGACATGTTTGCCCTCGGCATCAATCGTGGGAATACTGTCGCCTGCGTTGCGCTTGTTCTGTGGCACCAGATAGTCCATGGCATAGTGCACGCCCGCCAGCTCAACACCAGGCAGCTCCAGAAGACGGGGCTCCAGCGCCCCGGTACAGAGTAAGACCGCCTCAAAATCGCGCCGCAGCTCCGTCACTGTCACGTTCTCCCCGACCGTGGCACCCGTGCAGAAGAAAATACCCTCGTCGGCAAGCTGCGTGAGCCGCCGGTCCAGCACGGCCTTGTCCATCTTGAAGTCGGGAATGCCGTAGCGCATCAACCCACCCAAGCGATCGTCGCGCTCGAACACCGTCACCCAGTGCCCGGCCCGGTTCAGCTGCTGCGCCGCCGCGAGGCCCGCTGGCCCACTGCCAATCACCGCGACACGCTTACCCGTGCGGCTCTGTGGGGGCTCCGGAACGACCCAGCCTTGTTCGAAACCATGGTCAATAATGCGCTGCTCGACGGTTTTGATCGTGACGGCTTTGTCGTTGATCGCTAAGACACAGGCATCCTCGCACGGCGCAGGACACAGCCGACCGGTGAACTCGGGGAAGTTGTTGGTGGCATGGAGCGCTGTGAGCGCCTCTTGCCAGCGGCCCCGGTAGACTAAGTCATTCCAGTCCGGAATGAGGTTCCCCAGGGGACAGCCATTGTGGCAGAAAGGGACGCCACAGTCCATGCAGCGCGATGCTTGGGCGCGTAGCTTCTCGGGGGCCATCGGAAGATACACCTCCGACCAGTCCCGCACCCGCTCCCCCACGGCACGCTTTTTTGGCGCTTCCCGCGTCAGACTCAAAAACGCTCTGCTGTCACCCATAATTTTTCCACAACTCTACTTTTTGTGGCGACAGCGCCCCACGCTTGCCATCGCGGCAAGCGTGGGGCATTTTATCATAAGAGGCTATACCTTGGGCAACTCGAAGCCCTTTCGGTACTCGCGCGTCAGGAGCAAGTTCGCCTCTTTGTCGCCCGTCCCGATGAAACGCTCTCGCTTGGGATCAAGCGTGAGGCTGGCTCCAAAGCGCAGCTTGGCATCGGGCGTGAGGGCGTTATTTGCCGTTAGGTGCGCGATCATGCGCGAGTACGCCTCCCCAAACGGCTTGTTGGCAAAGTTGCTCTTTGCCGGCCCGCCTTCGGTGCCTAGGCGGTAGCTCACATTGCCGAGGTGGCACAGAGCGCTGGAGAGATGCCCCTCTAAGACCGGCGCAGCAAGATCGCTCTGCTTGCGGCTCTTGACGGCCCGGATAAACGCGGCAAAGTGATCGCCACCGCCACTGAAGGTCTCAAGCGGCTTGCCCTCTTTGTCAAAGGCCGCCGCCTTGCCATAGCTCGCCGTGAAGACCACGTAGCCGTTCTCCCCATAGACGATATCACCGATGCTCGCGCCCATCAGCCCCTCCGTGGGCAGGCCGCGTACCTCGAAGATAAGCTGCTTGTCGCCGTAGTCGTAGGTGGACACCACGGTGTTAGGAGTATTGGCTTGATCCACGTAGCCGAGCCGACAGCCGATAGACTCGACGCCGCGCGGTAGCTCGTGCTTGTCTAGCGCCCAGCGCGCGATATCCATCTGGTGGATTCCCTGGTTGCCCAGATCACCTGCGCCGTAGTCGTAGTTCCAGTGCCACTCGTAGTGGAAGCGATTGGGGTTGAAAGGCCGCTTGGGAGCGGGGCCAAGCCAGATATCGTAGTCCACTCCCGAGGGCACTGGGCCGTCGGGCTTGATGCCAATGCTCTTGCGTGGCTTGTAGCAAAGACCGCGCGCTAGGGTAACTTTACCCAGCTTGCCTTCGTGAAGAAACTTAATGCCCCCCTGAACTGCCTTAGCGGAGCGGCTCTGCGTTCCTACCTGGCAGATCCGTCCGGTGCGCTCCTGCATCTTCACGAGCTGTCGGCCCTCGCTCACATTGTGGCTACAGGGCTTCTCGACGTAGACATCCTTGCCCGCCTGCATCGCCCAAGACGCCGCCAGCGAGTGCCAGTGAATCGGTAGCGCACAGGAGACCGCATCTATGTCTTTGTCCTCAAAAACTTTGCGCAGGTCTTGGTAGATCTTAGGCTTCTTACCGGTCTTCTTCTCAACCGCCACCGCTGCCTTCTCCGCCGAGCTCAGGTCCACATCGCAGATCGCAACAACTTCCGTATCGGCTAGCCCAAGGTAACCCTCCACATGCGCCATGCCGCGCCCATGGACTCCGATTACCGCCATACGCACCTTGTCCGCCGCACCAAAGCGCCGTTTCGAGCGCACGGGTGTGGGCTCTGCCGCAAACGCGCCAGACGCCGTGAGCGATGCTATGGCAGCGGCAAAGAATGCCTCATCTAAAAACCCTCGTCGTGTCATTGTTTTTCTCCCAAAGAAATCTACCCGCAGAGTTCGGCCCACGCACCCGGTTTTCCTCCTCTTGCAAGCAATGCGAGGATACGATATATTAGCTGGCGCATTCCCGGATCGTTCAACGGCAGGACGACAGGTTCTGGCCCTGTTAATCGAGGTTCGAATCCTTGTCCGGGAACTCAAACCCCGCTACAATTGTAGCGGGGTTTGAGTTCCCGGACAAGGATTCGAACCTCGATTAACAGGGCCAGAACCTGTCGTCCTGC
>JANNDD010000990.1:0-1885 GCA_031387365.1 Armatimonas sp.
TGAAGCAGCAGTGGTGCCCCGCTGGAGTCTATGAGCAGCAGATCCACCGCGCCATCGTTATCAAAATCTCCCGTCGCCAGTCCCCGCCCGAGAATCGGTTTTGCAAACGCCGGGCCGCCCGCGCGGCTGACATCGGCAAAACGCCCGTTCTGGTTCCGAAAGAGCTGGCTGGGCTGCGCGAAGGTGGTGCTGGCATCGAGTTTCTGGACATTGTCTTGAACATGGCCATTAGTGAAGGCAAGATCCAGCCAGCCGTCGTTGTCAAAGTCCAGGAAGCGGCAACCAAAAGCGACATAGGGCTCCGTCGCCGCCCCGATCCCCGCCGCGAAGCCGACATCCTTGAATACTTTTCCTCCCTCACTGTGGTAGAGCGAGTTGGGCTCATGGCGAAACGTGGTCACGACCAGATCCGGCCAGCCGTCGTTGTCGTAGTCGCCCCAGTCTAGGCCCATTCCCGCGTGGAGCTTGGTGTCGCTATCGTAGGCCACTCCGAGGGCATCGGCCTGATTGGTGAAGCCGTTTGCGGTGGGAATCAGCAGGTCGCCCGGCGCTTCGTCGTTAGCGAAGGCGATCCCCAGCCGCCCTGAGCCACTGAAATCACAGGCCGCCACTCCCAGCCCTCGGCCCCTAGTCTGGGCCTTGACTCCGCTACTCACGGAAGCATCCGTAAAACGGCCCGTGCCCAGATTCTGAAAAAACGCGGCGGGCAGGGGCTCGTACTCGCGCGGGCCACAGGCTGCTAGAATACTCGCGCCGTGGGCATCGCGGGTGTCGCAGAGAAGGCGCGCCCCACGCTCTGGTGAGAAGTCCACGTAGTTGGCGACAAAGAGATCGAGCTTGCCTGAGCCGGGAGCGGTCTCTACCCAGGTCGCCGCTGTCCCCCAGGGCTGGGCTTTGATACCGGCAGTGGTACTGATCTCTCGGAAGTGGCCACGCTCGTTATGCAGCAACGCCCCGCCTGCAAAAGCAGTTAAGTAGATGTCAGGGTAGCCATCGTGGTCGAAGTCGCCCACAGCGCACCCCAAGAACGCCCCAGTGAGCTTGGGAAACTCAGCGGGCGTGAACTTGCCCTTGCCATCGCCGCGAAAAAGTCCACACGGAGCCCCGACCAGCAGAACATCCAGGTTACCGTCGTGGTCGAAGTCTAGAAAGGCACCGCCATTACCAATCGTCTCCTTCAGGTTCAACGGTGTTTTCGGGGGCTGTGTCCAGCGGTAGTGTAGCCCCGCCGCCTCGGTGGTATCCCGGAAATAGGGGGCCTGTGCCGGGGAAGCTGTTTGCTTGGTGCAGCCCGCTAGAATCAAAAGAAGTGCCGCGCCGGGAAGTCCTGGTTTCATGCGTGCATTTTACCTACGAAACGTAGGACTGGGAAGGTCTCAAACCAGGAGGAATGTCCCGCGCGAGAAAGAAGTGCTCCACCCTAGAATAGTGACATGGAAAACGCAATCTATACCGCCCTACTCTACGGGAGCTTGGGAAGTGCTTTGCTCCTCACACTCTCCCGGCTCTGTGCAGCAGGTTTTTGCCGCCAGGATGGTTAATTCTAGAGAGCAAAAGGATAGAGACAATGACCGATCAAACACTGACACAGTTTTTTCAACAAACCGTTGCGGCGCAGGGAAGCGCGGTGGCGATGCGCTACCGGGAAGACCGCGAGTGGCATAGTATTTCCTATACGGAGCTCGCGGCAAGAGTGGAAACGACGGCGGCAGGGCTTAAGAGCCTTGGCATTGTGCACGGCGACCGGGTGGCGATCTACGCCGAGAACCAGCCGTCATGGGTGGTTGCCGATCTTGCCTGCCATGCGCTGGGCGCGATCAATACGTCCATCTATCCGACACTGCCCCCGCCCCAAGTGGCTTTTATCGTCAATGATAGCAGTGCC
>JANNDD010000003.1:0-2182 GCA_031387365.1 Armatimonas sp.
GCTGCAAGTTGGCCAGGAGATTCCCGCCGAGTCGCTGAACGAAAGGCTCCTGGCACTCTGGCTACACGGGCGAAGCTCCCACACCCAGCGGGCGTACCGATCCGATGCCGAACGCTTCATCGAGTTTACGGAAGGCAAGCCGCTCAGCGCGGTTACCCTTGGCGATGTCCAATCCTTTGCCGATGCGAGCGCGTATATATATAAGGTATACGAGGGCGGTAATGTGGAGATCGAAAGGGAGCGCTCCGCAGCGTCACGATCTCGTTTACTCTCGTCGGTGAAGTCTCTGCTTTCCTTTGGACATCGAATCGGCGTGCTCCCTGCCAATGTCGGCGCACCGCTACGACTGCCAACGGTCAAGAACCAGCTCGCCCAGCGGATTCTGGAAGAGCCCGACCTGCAGAAGATCCTCGCACTGGAGACCGATGCGAGGAACCGAGTATTGCTGAGATTGTTGTACGCCGGAGGACTGCGTGTCAGTGAACTGTGCGGACTGGCTTGGGCTGATTTATCGGTACGTGGCGATGCGGGGCAGGTCACCGTTTTGGGTAAGGGCGGAAAGACGCGCATGGTGCTACTCTCTACTCCGACATGGCGCGAGCTGATGGGCTGGAAGACGACTCTGGAGAAGAAGCATGCCGAAGCGGTGCAGGGAAGCGCTCCCCTCTTCAGGAGCCGGAAAAAGGACAGGGATGGGGGTTACAAGCTCGATCCTTCAATGGTGCTGCGGGTAGTCAGGAAGGCGGCGCGGCGGGCAGGTATTGAATTGAACGTCTCACCGCACTGGATGCGCCATGCTCATGCTAGCCATGCACTCGACCGAGGAGCGCCGATCCATCTGGTGCAGCAGACGCTGGGTCATGCGAGCGTGGCTACGACGGGGCGCTACCTTCATGCCCGTCCGAGTGACTCTAGCTCTAGGTACCTGGGGGTATAGGTGGAGGAGAAATAATACAAGGGCAAACACATTCCGTTTCGTCCCTGAGTCGCGTCACCCTTTGCGAAACGACGGTCAGGGACGAATTTTGTGTGGTTGTTCAGCAGCGAAAAACGAGATGCCGTAGAGGGAGGCTCTCTCTGAGAGTGTTTGCCAAACTCTCGTTTGAGTTCTTAAAGTTTTACTTCAGGACACACAATATTCAACCCGGTTGTCTTTCTCTTACGCTCCCGCTCACGAAACTTTCGGTGAAAGATCCTAAAAAGGGTATTTTCGCTACAGATTCCCCGTCACTTTCACGAGTCCCAGCCCTAAACGTAGGATATTCTCCGTTTCGTGAGCACGCACAAATCTCTCTTTCTAATATTTGTAAGCGCAGAAAATCTCAGGCTCCGCTTAAAATCCACTTGATAAGGGTGTATATAAAAAGAATCGTACCAATCGCTCTTGGGCTGATATTCGTCAGCCTAGTTGCTCTTCTTCGCACTCCGTTACTGATGGGTCGAATTGATACAGTCGAGGGCTTCAAGGCTTCTGGCCCGGGCTTTAAGATCGAAGCTCGGACTGTAAAAACGAAGGTGAGAGAGAGCAAGTAAACCGAGGCCGGGGAGGAATCCCCGGCCTTTTTGCTGTCCTATTCTCATCGTCCGATAGTGCTGGTTATCTTGCCCGGTTTCCTCTTCAGAAGAGAATATATAAATAATCGCGAACTTGTTTATAAATTCAAGAAGGCAAAAGCATGAAAACAATAGGAAAAGAAATTTGGCAAATTGCCGCTGGGAATGGTGAGTATACTCACTACGCAAAACTGTGCCTGGACAAAGATGTAATTATCCTCGGACCTGGCAAATGCGGCCCTTGTGGCCCTAAAGTGAAGGAATCGTTGTCGTACCCCAGCCTGTCATGCCATCATTCAAGACCGCCTAACCTGTTACATTGAAAAATGAAGTGTGGTCAGACTTTTTTTACAATTTAGCTTTTTGGCTTCCAGCGGTACTGATGGCGTAGAAGACGCTCCTTTTGGACAACTTTGCCCCTCACTTTGATCGTTCGGTAAAGCTCGGCATCAATCCGTCCGGGGCCAAGATGGACGATGCATGGGGTCAAGGTGACGGTGCGACCGAGCTGGGGAGCGCCCCAGAGCGTTGCCTGAAGCGTTTGGCCGATAAACGAGTATCCGATATAAACGGGCCCACCAGTCGTGTTGGTGAATTTTAGATCCTTATCGCCGTAAGCCACCGTCGC
>JANNDD010000004.1:0-1480 GCA_031387365.1 Armatimonas sp.
CTCTCCCGGGCACTCATACTTCGCTGGGAAAGGAGGGAGTTCTGCACCAATAATCCCCTTTCCCAAGGAGGAACGACTGCCCGGGAGAGGGGTAGGGGAGAGGTTTTTACACAGCTTCTAAGTGAGGGAGAGAAGCACAAACATATCGGGCCAGTATGTCGGGGAGGGCTTTGTGCTCCGGCAGTGGGTGTTGATGGTCAGGGCGGCTTGGCGCTGTAGCTCGGGACTCTTGAGGAGTTTCTGGATCAACAAGCTATCTGGTGGTTTGTAGACATCGTCTGCTTGATTTGCTCGGGCGAGCTCCAGAAACCAGCAAGCGGTTAAGGGGTCTTGGAGCTTGTTTGCTAGAGTGATGAGAAAGCCCTCCGCCAAGGTGGTATGCACTTCAAAGCGAACGAGATCACAGAGCATCTGGCAGACTTCGGTGCTGGCACCTACATAGTCGAAGTAGGCTAATCCCCAGCCGTTTGTGCGGCATGCGGCTTCATCGAAGTGCGTGATGGTGAACGTGTTTGTCCACGTGTCTAGGCAGGCTAGGAACTGCGCCTGGACAGAAGACAGATAGCCGTCCGCTTTGAGCTGAGGGGCATACTTTGAGGCAAAACCGACCACCGCGTCCTGGAACTCTAGGGCATCGTCTAGGTGGGTGAGAAGATAGTCAAACGCAAGAGGCAAGAAGTAGACACTCTCCTCGTAGGTACCCGCAGGGAGAAACGGGCCAAGGAGCTGATTAAAGTGGCTCCAGTTAAGCTGCTCATCTGGGGTGGCGAGCAGCTCGACCAGTGAGCTGTCCGAGAAGTCATGAAAGGGATCGGAGAGGTGCTTAGGGCGGGGCTGGTGGACGATAAATCCCATGCCCTATACCTCCAGATCACCCAAATAAAACACGCTGGGTGCGTCTCCGTCGGCGACGAAGCCCCACCAGCGGAGCGTGCGCATCTCTTTGCCATTTACGCAGGGCAGGTTGGGGAAGCGGCGCGGAGGAACCCGGCCCGGGAGCTTGACGGCGAGCTGCCAGACACCGCTGCCCAGAGTGTGGATGATTTCCAGCCCGAGCCAGGCATCGAGCGGAAGTGTCATCAGCTCCTGGCCGGACGCCGTCAGGACTCCGTTCTCGATCCGTAGCGACGGCCCGACGCGGTAGGGATTGCTGCCGTCGCGCCACTCGTGGTAGAACACCGCGCCGCGCTCCAGTCGGAGCGAGAAGCGCCCGGTGAGTGTCCCCGAGACGCGGTTCGGGTTGTAGTAAAGATGGGGATTGTAGCGCGCCTTCTGCCCGGCGGCATCCGTGAACTTCAGGCACTTCGCGCCCAGCGCATCGGTGACGGCGATGGTCGCCCCTGTCCCTGGCTCCACACTGGCGTTTGCGGGAACCGCGCCCACGGCATCCGCAGCGAAGTCCTCATGAATGCCTGCACTCACGGCGGACGAGACGGGCGGAAACGCCGCTGGGGCAGTGCCACTGTAGGGCTTGCGGCCC
>JANNDD010000107.1:0-14395 GCA_031387365.1 Armatimonas sp.
GTACGGACATAGTAGAGCCAGCCGCCGTATTTATAGGGAACGGAGAGATCGGTCTCCTGAATGCGCCCGAGCATCTCGTCGTAGAGTGTGGTCTGAAGCGCCTCGGTTGGCTCCATCACGGACTTGGTGTAGGCATTCTCGGCATCGAGATAGGCAATCACATCAGCGCTGGTCTTGTCTTGTAGCCAGCGGTAGTTGTCGGTGCGCGTGTCACCATGGATCGTGTGGGTTGTCGGGACAATGGTTGCCACTGGGGGCGTCGGGTTCTGCATGGTCGCTATTGTACCCGCTTCGCGTTATGTTGTTATGTTGCGTGACCGGTGCGGAGCGGGCTGAGTTAGCGGCAGCGGCGGAGGTACTCATGACGGGGGAGATCTTCTATGTGGCCGCTGGCGTGGTAGTAGCGTACCCCCTGGCCATCAGCAAGCGTGTCGGCGCGGGTGCGGCGCACCTCGGCATGCTGCTCGGTGGCCTCAATGAAGTCCGTCAGAATCTGCTCCGCAGTATCGAGATCCTCGAAGAACAGCACGTAGTCAAGCTCCTCTTCCTCATCGCGGTGCACGGCCCAGCTTCCTTCGCGTGGTTCTTCTAAATAGCGATCAATGCCGCCGCCTTCTACAAAGAGTGCGTAGGGTTCATCGGGGAGCGGGGTATCGTCGGAGGGAGGATCCTGTAGCGGGTGCAACCAGACATTCTCCTGCGCGTCGAAGAACAGCGCAGCGGGAAATCGGTCGGCCAGCTCCTCACGGCTTACTTCCGCGGCGTGCAGCTCACCCGAGTCGGGCTCTTGCTCCAGTGCATCGGGGATCGCCGCTTCGGCGAGCTCACGTGAGGGAAATGTCCAGACAAGCTCCTGCCCGATGGGGCCATACGAAAACGGGGCACCGTAGTCGTAGCAGACCGTGTAGAGCGGCTGAGGTAGGTTAGCAAGCAGAGGCAGGGGAATGGAGAACTCAGGTTCCAGTTCAAGAGATTCTTCGTCGGGAGATTCGTCAGTCACGAATCAATTGTACCCGCCTCAAAACAAAATAGGCCACCGTCAATGTTCGACGGCGGCCTAGTTCTAGAGTTCTGGGGTGCCTACTTCTTGCCGCGCTCACGCTCACGGCTGGAGGAGCCGCTCTCACGCGATGACCCCGAGGAGGAGGATCCACGCGACTCACGTGATTCGCGGGGTGCCTCGAACGTGCGGCCGGTGGGGCGAGTGTCGTTAGGTCGGCCAAGACTTGGAGGAGCGCTCTGCCCCATACCAGACCCTCGCCCATCACGTGTCTCCCGCGACTCACGCGAGAACGGCGGGTTTCCTGAGGAGGTGTTTCCCGGTCGGACAGGTGTCATGTTAGGCGCCGTGTAACCTGGCGAGGTGCTGGGTCGGCCACTCTCACGCTCACGGGGGCTGTTGCTGGGAGCTGAGTATCCTCCACTCGGGCGTATCGGGGCCATGTTCGGAACCGTAGGAGGATTCGTCGGGCGCGTAAACTCCCGATCTCGGATACCCCCAGAGCTGAGTGAGCCGCCCATAGAGCTCCCTGGGGTGCTGGTAGTATTGCCAGCACGGGGTGCCACGGGCTGTGTCCCTCGGAACTCACGCTCACGGCTGCTCCCCTCAGCGCGGGTGGTGTCTCCGCTTCGGGTGCCGTAGTTGAAGCGATCTGCGCCCCCTTGGCCTTGACCCTGAGCACGCTCTTCGCTATGCCGAGCAGGGGCCTGAAAACCAGGTCGTGAGGGTTCACGGAAGGTGGGGCGATCGCGATCCCAGCTTTTATCGTTGCCGCTGCCACGGGACCGGTCAAAACGATCACGCTGGTCAAAATAGAGGGGGCGCGTGTCTCGGATGATGATAGGGCGCACATTGTTAAAGCCTTGCCCAAAGACGCAGTAATCATCCCAGGAGTTCCAGAGCCTAGTCCCCCAGGAAATGCTCAGACAGGACATCGGGGAGTAGACAATCCCAGAACGCCAAGGCGAGTTCCCCCAGTAGCCACCATAGACCGACATCCCTGGGTACCAGCCCATGCCGCAGTAGTCATTCCAGCTCGGGGCCAGGCCAAGATAGACAGGGCGCGTGTAGAAGTAGCGCTGGGGAAATGGAAACCAGCGCGCTCCAGAGACCGCAGCGTTCTCCAGATAGCCATTGTCCGGAAGATAGAGTGTCGGAACCCCGTTACCGTCGTTGACAAAGTACATCGCGCCGTTAGTCTTACCAAACTGCATGGCGTAGAGATTGCCTGAAAACGGCACGGAGATTAGCTGGCCATTGGCATCCGTGAGCAGGTAACCACTGGAGTCAAAGACAGCGCGGACGATCTCAATCTGCTGGCCACGGGGAGTCTCCCGCCAGTCGAAGACATCGGTTCGGGACTGCGCCAGCGGTGGCGCAGCCGAATAGATCTGGGCGAATGCCGCCGGAGCCGCTATTAAAAGTACCGTAGCTAGGAATGCTTTCATCGAGTTATTCTCCTCTTATGTTATTAGAGACGAAAGTGTGCGCAGAGTTGTGACAATTATTTTTACCCAACCAGCTCTTTGACAACATTGCCCTTCACATCCGTCAGGCGGAAGTCGCGGCCCGCGAAGCGGTAGGTGAGTTTCGTGTGGTCGAAGCCTAAAAGGTGCAGTACCGTCGCGTGGAAATCGTGGATATGAACCGGGTCTTTCTCCGCCTTGAAGCCAAACTCATCCGTGGCCCCGTAGACCGTCCCCTTTTTCACTCCCCCACCCGCCATCCAGTAAGTAAAGCCCCAGTGGTTGTGGTCGCGCCCGTTCATCTTGCCCGCATTGGCTCCGGGGGTGGGCAGCTCGACCACGGGCGTCCGTCCAAACTCGCCCCCCCAGATCACCAGAGTCTCGTCGAGCATACCGCTTTGCTTCAGATCCGTGAGAAGCGCCGAGATCGCCTTATCCGCCTCACCACAGAGCCGTCGCATGCCATCGGCTAAGTCATCGTGAAGATCCCACGGCTGGCCCGCGCCGGAGTAGAGCTGAATAAAGCGCACGCCGCGCTCCGCCAGCCGTCGCGCCATCAGGCAGCCGCGAGCGAAGTTACCATCACCGTAGCGCTCACGGGTACTCTCCGACTCTAAATTAATATCAAACGCATCGGTGGCCTCGCTCTGCATCCGGTAGGCGAGCTCGAGGCTCTGGATACGGGACTCGAGCTGCGCGTCTTTGGCACGAGCCGCTTGATGTTTTTTATTGAGTGACTGAATCAGATCAAGTTGCTCACGCTGCTGTGCCCCCGAGGCATAGTGGCTACGAATGTGCTCGACAAGCTGTTCCACCTCGCGCTTGCTGGGGTCTATGTAGGTTCCCGCGAGCACGCCTGGCAGAAACCCCGCCTGCCAGTTCTGTGTCTCCTGGATCGGAAAGCCACCCGGACACATGGCAATGTAGCCCGGTAAGTTCTGGTTCATGGTTCCCAGCCCGTAGCAGGTCCACGAGCCAAACGAGGGGCGAATCTGGCGGGCATCGCCGCAGTTCATGAGAAGCAGCGATGGTTCATGGTTGGGTACATCGGCGTGCATGGAGTTGATAACACACATCTCGTCCACAAACGCTGCTGTCTTGCTGAAAAGCTCACTCACCTCAATGCCACTCTGGCCGTATTTCTGGAACTTGAAGGGTGAGCCCAGCCCCGCGCCGGTCTTGCGCTCGGTGCCGTAGTTATTGATGGGCAGTGCTTTGCCGTGGTACTCCGTGAGCTTGGGCTTGGGATCCCAGGTGTCTACCTGGCTCGGGCCGCCATTCATAAACAGGAAGATCACGCGCTTGGCTTTGGCGGGGAAGTGGGGCTTCTTGGGCAACATCGGATTGTCACCGTCGGCGGCCTGCGCCTCTCCACCAAGCACACCCGCCAGCCCGAGGCCCGCAAAACCCGCGCCCATGCGGCCCAGCAGCTCGCGCCGGGACATAAACAGCTCTTCCAATCGTCGTTGCATGCTCCTAGTATGGCGCAACTCGCTCCCGGTTTGCAACTTAGTTTTTCTTCGTAGGAAAACAGGCAACAACCCCGGGGAGAAAGAGATAGACAAGGATGCTAATAGGCAAGATGCAGGAGAGCACCGAGAAAAGTAGAGAGGCACCTTGAAACAGCACGAGAACCACAGCAGCGGCATAGTAAACAAGCGTCAACCAGCGTCCCCATGCCTTCTGAAAGAAAAGCCCGACACCCGCAGTCACCCCAAAGATCGCCACCAGAACACTGAGACTCCGGGCCTCTCCTCGCAGGAGCACGACCAGAGGGATGATCGCCGTGAGTGCCGCGATCAGCGTGATGCCGAAGGGCTGTACAGCCTCTTGGGGGTCTTGTTCTTGCATACTCATGGTGTTATCAACCTAGTTAATATTTTTTGCGCAAACTAACAATTACTCGTCGGTTTCCGTTACATCCAGTAAAAGAACTCGCTTGGCTCCCTCAGCAACACGCGTACTCTCCGCCTGAGCGATTCCTACCACCCAGAGAATCTGGCCGTCCCCCTCTACCACTGCCTGAGAAGTGCGCTTCTCAATCGGGATGGCTGCCTCTCGGAGCAAGTCACGTACCAGGCGCGTCTTGCCATTCATTCCCAGCGGTGCGATCCGATCACCGTCACGGACACGCCGCACTGTTAATATTTCGGGGATTGTACCACAGTCTACACGAAGCGAACGACGGCGGCGCTCGGCAGCAAGTAAGGGTGGCCCAAGAGTCGCCGTCAGCGTTCTGTTGTCGGGCATTTTGACTGCCCCAGGAAGACGAAGCTCACGACACCCGTCAGCGAGATCCAAGGCGGGCGCTCGCAGTGAAAAGATGAGATTTCCCTGACGGGCCGATGCCCCCCAGCCACCGGGGAGGTGCAGTGTTCCGTCCCCTTCCAAAAGCTGCTCCAGACGGACCACCCACGCCGCCGTCGCCACTTCTTCGCGGAGCGCCTCGTTGCTGTGACTGAGCTCCCAGAGCTTGTGCAGGATCACACGCCGCCGTAGAGGTCGCACCAGTGTCCGAAGATCCGCCGCTCCACGCGCCTGCTCCGCAAGCTGATCCAAGAGCGCCGCATCCTCGGCGGCGTGCTCTGCCAGACGGCAAACCGATTCCGTGAGACGGGGATTGAAGCTCGCCGCAAGCTCGGGCAACAGCGCACGAACTCTTTGCCTAGGGTAGCGGGGATCGTCGTTAGTGGGATCATGGCGAGGCGTAATGCCGCGCTCGGCACAGTAGCTCTCGATCTGGCTGCGACGGGCAAAAAGCAGGGGGCGGATGATATTTTCACGCCGCACGGGAATCCCCCCCAGCCCGGCCACACTCGTGCCACGAAAGACACGCATCAGAACCGTTTCCGCCTGGTCATCGGCGTGGTGGGCAGTGGCGATTACCGATGCGCCAAGCGCGACGGCGGCCCCTTGCAGAAAAGCATAGCGGGCTGTGCGCGCCTCGGCTTCATTGGCCTGAGCAAGTGCGCCAAGCTCAATCAGGCAGGGAATACCGCAGCGAGCAGCCAGAGCGGCGCAGAACCCCGCGTCCGAGTCGGCATCGCGCCCCCGCATGCCATGGTGAAAGTGCGCCACGCCTGCGGGCTGGGGAAGCAGACCGGCGGCGGCGGCCTCGCAGAGCAGCAGCAGTAAGGCAGAGGAGTCCGCGCCGCCTGAGAGTGCCACCAGAGGACGCTCCCCTGGAAACAGCAAAGCCCGCTCCCGGACAAAAGTGACCAGGGAGCGGGCAAGCGGGGAAAGCTCAGCGCTTGGCGGAGACGATGACACGGTTCTCGGCGCGGGTGACAGTCATTCCCAGAGGCCCTAAATGCCGCGTGAGAAGCTCCTCCAAAGTTTCGTTGCGGGCATCGAACTGCACCTTACGCTCCGAGCGCGGTACATCCACCAGAATGATCCCTTGCCCGAAACGCCGTGCTAGCTCTTCCAGCGCCTGCGGCGTGAGCGGCATCTCTCCAAGCCCAAAGGAGAGACGCCCCGAAAGAAGCTGGAAGCGGAACAGTGGCTCAATCACCCACTGCTCACCCTGCTGTCCATCTCCCGTCCAGGCAAGCTTGATGCAGGCGACCTTCATCTCCTGCGCAACAGGAACTTCCAACGGACGAGTCTTGGCACCGGTACCGCCCAGAGCCACGCCCGTGGGCTGCGGCGCACCCGGGACACTGGCCAGAACCATGCCATGATCCGCGTTTTCCAGGGTCAAGTCAAACTGTAAGGCTTTCTCTACATGCCGCAAGTTCGTGAGTTTCAACGTAGGCAATGGCCCTACCGGCTGCACTTTATTTGTGGCAGTGCGGGGGATATTGGGGCTAAAACCCGCCTCATTAATAGTAGCTGGAGTCGCAGGGCCAAGAAACTTCCAGGCAACAGCAGCCAAAATGCCCCCCATCGCTAAAGAGCCGAGCGCCGTCCGGCCAAGGCTGGGAAGCCAGGCACGCCAGCCACGCTGACTCGCTTCTTGCTGCTCTCGCTGGATGCGGGAGAGAACATTGTCTGCAAAAAAGAGCGGCGGATCCACGTCGGGTAGCCCCTTTAGGTGCTGTGTGATCCCACGCAGTGCGCTCTCGTCGGCGCGGGCCTCGGGGCTCTGTGCCAGAAAAGCACGCACCTCCTTCGCCTTCTCTGCGGGAAGCGTTCCTTCAATATAATCAGACGCTAGCTCGCGCCATTGTTTCCTATCCATAATCGTTAAACCTACTGAAGGCTAGGACTTTCATGAATTCCGAAAAGTTCCGCCACTTTTCCAAGCCGATCACGCAGAGCCAGTCGGGCACGATTCAGCCGTGACTTCACCGTGCCAATTGGGAGCTGCGTCAGCTCCGCAATCTCTTCATAAGCCAAGCCCTGGTTGTGGTACATCACGATCATCACCCGCTGGGCTTCCGGCAAGGTCAGGATGGCTTTCTCTAGGATCAGGCGACGTTCTTCCCCTTCCATCATCGCCTCTGGCCCGGGGGCACTGTCCTCAAACTGCCGCGTGATGCTATTTTCATCCAGCTCAACGGACTCATCCAGTGAGGTGGTCGGGCGGGAGCGTTTTTTCTTACGATCATCTAGAAAGACATTGGTGACAATCCGATGAATCCAGGTAGAGAACTGCGCCTCGCCACGAAACGACTTGAGGTTGTTCCAGGCGCGCACAAAGGCCTCCTGCGCAATATCTGAAGCATCATCCTGGGAGCCACTGAGCCGGTAAGCCACGTTGTAAACCGTGCGCTCGTAGCGGCGCACCAGCTTATCGAATGCAGCGACATCGCCCTTACGGCTCCTTTCGATGAGCTGTTGTTCCTGGAGAGGGGTGAGGCTCGGGCTCATGCCTTCTCCGAGGGGAGGCGCGCCTCAGAGATAGCGCGCAGCTCTTCGGGTGTCAGAGCGATATCAGACGTCCCCCGCACAATAGGTTTCGCATAGACCCGCATCTCCTGGCGGGAGTAGAGGCCGCTGATAACGACCCCGTTTGCCCCGTCATCGAGTAGTGCCAGCGAAAAACTCTGGAGCCCCCCCACATTGGCAAACGCATCGTAGCGGTGGAGCCCCAACCGGCGCAGTGTCTGACGTAGGCCGCTGGTATTCGCATCACCGGTCGTCAGGGCTCTCTCCAGGTTCGCCCGAAATGCCGTCACGTTTCCTGCGTAGTCTAGAAGTAGCTCTTCCAGGCTATCGCCACTCACTCCTCGAAGCATCCGTGCCTGCCGCACTGCCAATTTCCGGCCACGGAGCAACGCTAAAGTAGCGATGACAATGGTCACAAGATGGACAGTCAGCAGGAGCAATAGCGCGACGCCAGGTTGCTGTTGAATCCAGCTCACCAGTGGGCGAAGCGCCGCATTCAGGCCCTCCATAGAAAACCTCCAGTTTCAACGACCATCGTCCTACAATTCATGCAGAGAACCATTATGGCTACTGAAAACCTTTCCCTCGATAAGATTCGACCAAACGAGAATCAGCCGCGCCGAACATTTTACCAGGAATCCTTAGAAGAGCTCGCCGCGTCCATCAAAGAGCGTGGTGTACTGCAGCCAATTGTCGTACGTCCAGCAACGGGCAAGGACAAGGGGCTCTTTGAGATTGTCATGGGCGAGCGGCGCTACCGTGCCTGCAAAATGCTAGGGTTAGACTCGATTCCCGCTATTGTACGCGATCTTAACGACGAGGACGCGGCAACGGACGCTCTGCTGGAAAACTACCAGCGCGAGGACATGAACGTCATCGAAAAAGCCCGGGCAATCCAGGGACTTCTCCAGCACATGAGCTACGAGAAGATCTCCAGAACCTTAGGCGTCTCCGAGACCACCGTTCGTCGGACACTCGAGCTCCTTGAGCTCCCCATTTCCATTCAGCAGGAGCTGGTTCAGAACCCTGCAAAAGGCGCACTGTTTCAAGAAGGCCATGCCCGTGTCTTACTAAGTATTAATGAGGACACAGCCAGCCAGCTTCGCCTCGTCGAGAAAGTCAAGGCAGAGAAGCTCAATATCTCCGACGTCGAGAAGATCATCAGCGCCATTCGGCAGTTCCCCAATAAGAAAGAGGCATTTTTACGGGTTCCTGTGAGTGTGACCGAGCAGATGCTGCGTAGCCTTGGGGCTCGTGAGGAGCGAAAAAAGCCTTATAAATCCCAAACAGCCGAGCAGCACCTCAAGAGCATTGAGAAACAAGCCTCCGTTCTGGGAGATATGCTCGATGAGCGCATTGGCGAGTTTCTGAGCGCGGAGCACATGAACCAGCTCCTAGCGACGACGGTGGAGCTCCAGCGCGACCTGGAAAGCTTTAACAGTAAGATCCGAGAGTCACTGGCCACAAAAGACTTCGGCTTCCGCGAGGTCTATATCCACTGCCCGCTCTGTGGCCGTGTGGAGCTGATCGGCTCGGTACGCTGCTCCGTGTGCTGGACCATTCTGCGACGGTGCTACGACTGTGGCAACTACGACCGCAACTTTGAAAAGTGCGGTGTCACCGGCGGGAAGATATTCATTGCGGAGGCAGAGAGCCCCAAGGAACACTCCAAGAGCTACCGTTGCCCCATGTACAAGCCCAAGTTCGACACCCAGCCAACGCGGCTGAAGATGGCTGCATAGCACTTTCTTCCGTTTCCTAAAATCCCCGACTCTTCACCAATAGTCGGGGATTTTTGTGTTTCCTACGACCAAAAAAAACGGCCTACGGGAGTCCCGCGGGCCGTTGTCAAGTTAGGTGGTAGAAAGGAGATATTTTTATTCTTGGCCCAAGGCGGTATTATCTATAGACTCGGAGTAAATTATTTTATGACTGATCCCTCCCCCGCCGACAACCGCCGATTGAAATCGGCGTCTAAGAGCCTCGTTCCTCGGCTACGAAGTCGCTCCGCGACTGATAACTTAGGAACTCGGTAGTCGCGGAGCGACTTTTTGGCCGAAGGCCCTCAGACGCCCCCTTTCAGTGGGCGGATAACCATTCATGCAAAAGGCTCTCGGAGCAAATTATTTTATGACTCTAAATCTTGTCACAAGCAACTTGATGATTGCCTGGTATCTGGGCTTCTCTCTCATTCTGACGGTGGTGATCATCGGGCTGACCGTCCTTCTGCACCGCCTCAACACACGCCTTGAGGCACTCACAGCTCAGGTGGAACCCCTGCTTCAAAAAACCGAGGCGACTCTGGTTCTGGCTAACGAGAAGCTAGCCAGTATAGGTAGTACCACGGAGAGCCTCCTGGCTCATGGAGATGCCGTCGCTGCAACGGTGGAGGCCAAGTCAGAGGTCACGACCCGGCTTGTGCAGAAAACCATTCATGCGCCTTTCGTAAGTCTCAACGCCCTGCTGGCTGGAGTGGCGGCAGGAGCGAGGGCGCTACGTGTGCGGCCTCGTTCGCGTGTGTTACAATCTAGTAAATCCCAACAGTCTGTTTTGGAGGAAACCAACTATGGCAAACAATAAAAGTGACTTTCTCGTCGGCCTACTCATCGGCGGTGCGCTAGGTGCTGCCCTCGCACTTCTCTATGCTCCTCAGAGTGGCGATGAGACGCGTGAGAAGCTCAAGCAAAAAGGCGATGAACTCAAGGATAAAACGGCTGATACGTATGACAAGGCCCTAACCCGTGCAACGGAAGTGGGAGGAACCTTGAAAGAGAAAACAACAACTCTTGCCTCGACGGTGAAGGAATCTGCTTCCAGCGTCGCGGCCCGCATTAGCAAGCGGGGCGAGCACAGTGAGTCCGAAGCAACTGGCGCTTAGTTCCTCAATGGAGCGAGTCTAAGTAACGTGCAATGACATCATTGACATCGTGACTGTCCGCAGCGACCCGGGCCTGTGCAAGCCACACAGCCCGGGTCGCTACTTTTTTGACCGCCTCCATATCGTGGCTAACCACCACAATCGTTCGCCCCTCACGCTGGAACTCAGCAATTTTGGCAAGGCACTTCTCCTGGAAGAGGGCGTCCCCCACCGAGAGAGTCTCATCCACAAGCACGATCTCAGGATTGGTGTGGACGGCCACGGCGAACCCCAGACGTACAAACATCCCCGATGAGTAGGTTCGCACGGGCATGCCGTAGTACTTGGGCTCAGCAAAGTCCGCAAACGCTAGGATCGTCTCGCGACGCTCATCCATCTCAGCGCGACTTAGCCCTAGAATCGAACCATTGAACGTGATATTCTGCAGCCCCGTTAAATCGGGATGAAACCCCGCGCCCACTTCGAGAAGCGGCGCAAGTCGGGGGTGCGTGGGATCTGCCGATGCGGGAAATGTCACGGTGCCGGAGTCAGGCTTCATCACATTGGCAATCAGCGAGAGCAGTGTGGACTTCCCCGAGCCATTGCGCCCCAGGAGTGCCACAGTCTCCCCTTTCTGAATCGTGAGCGAGATGTCCTCCAGCGCGGAGACAATCTTGAACTTCGGCTTGATCCCCTTCGTGAGCTGCCCGAGCTTGCCTTTGATCCCAGCATAGCCATCCTCTGGAAGTTTGAAGCGCTTGGAAACCGCCGTGATCTGGATGGCGGGAAGGCTCATGTCTGCTCCACAAAACGCCATTTTCGGCTATTGAAAAATGCGTAGCCCCCCATAAATGTGGTTAAACACACCAGACAAGCGAGTACAAAATACGGCCAAGGCACGGGTTGGTTCACGAGAAGTGCCTGTTTTAATCCCAGTGCACCGTCGGGCATGGTCACGGGATGCAATAAAAACGCGCGGTAGCTCGTCACAATCACAACAATTGGATTAAGTAAGAACCCGTGGTAGACCACGGCACGCAGTGTGTCATCCAGCTGCTGTGCGTGCTGCACCTGCTCCAGAAAGTAGATGATTGGAACCGCATAGAATAGCAGATCGAGTGCCACCGCTGTAAGAAACTTGACATCCTCAAAAAAGACATTGAGTGCGGATAGAAAAAGTGCAATTCCCCCAATAAGTAGTGTCTGCATCAAAACAAGCAGCGGAAGAAGAAGAATTCCCGCAGGAGGCAAGCTCACGGTGCCGTTGCGTACCCAGTCGCTCACATAGAGTAAGAGCACCAAGGGCAGCACCACCACCACGAGCGTGAGGAGAAAGTGCCGCAGGTTGGCAATCGTGGTTGCCAGCGGCAAGAGTTCTCGGGGAAAATAGACCTTACGAACCAGAGGGAGATGCTTTGAAACGGAGTCTCCGGCATCGAGAATTCCCGTCAGGAAATAGGTCCAGGGGAAAAAAGTCGCCACGACGAAGGGAAAATAAGAGCCACCGCTGGTTTTGATGGGAACAATGTAGGTAAAAACGGCGGCGAGAATGAGAGCGCGGACAATAGGATTTGCCAGCGACCAAGCCACACCAAGCTTGGAGTTTTTGTAGCGGACATCTAGCTCTCGCTGGACGAGGTTACCGAGAAGTTCGCGGTAGCGCCAGGCTTCTCTGGCTTCTTGCAGGAGGCTCATGCCTCGTCATTACTCGGCGGCGGCGCGCACGGGATCTTCTTCGCGAGCCGGTTCCAGAAGTTTAAGCAGATCTTCACGGTGGATAAGCACCTTACGTTTCCCAGCGACGCGAAACGCTTTGAGTTTCCCCTGGCGGATGTACGAACGGATGCTGGATTGAGACAGTTGCAGGTAGTTTGCCGCCTGTTCAACTGTCAAGAGTTCCCTGTTTTCCGCATCCATCGTCCTATCCGTTGCTCCTATCTGTGCACATAGATGACTGGCATCCTGTCCCGAAAGTATAACCCCTGCCCTTTGGAATGTCAAGCGTTTAGCAAGAAATATCAAGAGGTGAAGAAGGCGCACAAAAAGAGCCACAAAATCAGGTATAAAGTAAATATGGCAACGGTCGGTATTTTTGGGGGGTCAGGTCTCTATCAGCTCCTGACGGGTGCGGTTGAGGAGCGGTGGATCGAGACCCCCTACGGCCCTCCCTCAGACAAAGTCGTTCTGGGTGAGCTGGGAGGCAAGCCAGTCGCTTTTCTTCCTCGTCATGGACGGGGGCATACCATTCCTCCACACAAAATCAACTACCGCGCAAATCTCTGGGTGATGAAGTCGCTGGGAGTGGACGCCGTGATCGGGCCGTGCGCCGTGGGCTCGCTCCAGAAACATATCGAGCCCGGCCATGTCGTGCTCTGTGATCAGTTCGTGGATCGCACCAGTGGTCGTGTGGATACGTTCTATGAAGGCCCTATTGTCACCCATGTCTCAGCGGCGGAGCCCTATTGCCCGATTCTACGTGCGCACGCTCTTGCCGTTTGCCGGCGCCGAGGTGTGACGGTACATGGCACGGGAACCATGGTGGTGGTCAATGGGCCACGCTTCTCAACCAAAGCGGAGTCGCGCTGGTACACGCAAATGGGTTGGGATATTATCGGCATGACCCAGTACCCCGAAGCCTATCTCGCACGGGAGCTGGAGCTGCCCTATGTCAATCTCTCCTTGGTGACAGACTACGACGCGGGCCTGGTCAGTGAGGACGCTGAGGCAGTTACCCACGAAACGGTGCTCAAAGTATTTGCGGCCAATATCGAGAATCTGCGCGGGCTTCTCGCCGAGCTAGTCGAGACGCTCCCAGATACAAGCGCCAGCCCTGCAAAAACAGCACTTATGGAGGCCCGACTTGCGTAAGCAAACCCCAGAAGAACTCTTTCAGGAGCAGATGTTCCCGCACCTAGACACTCTCTACCGTGCGGCGTACTCCATGACACGCAGCTCCCAGGATGCGGATGATTTGGTGCAGGATACGTTTGTACGTGCTTTCCAGTTTATTGATAAATTTCATGTGGGAACTAATGCGCGGGCCTGGCTGTTTCGCATCATGACGAACTTGTTCATCAACCGCTACCGACGGACAAAGCGCGAACCCGAGAAAACTTCCTTTGACGAGATCGAAGATTTTTATCTCTATAACCGTCTACAAGATGCCTATATATCAGGGACATCCGAGTCGCCTGAAGCGGCGTTGATGGGCAAAGTTCAAGCGGAAGCCATTCAAGATGCTATCTCACGCCTTCCTGAGGAGTACCGGGACACCGTGATCCTGGCAGACTTGAATGAGCTCTCTTACTTAGAGATCAGCGAGATTCTGGAGGTACCGATAGGAACGGTACGCTCCCGACTCTCCCGTGGGCGGCGGCTAGTGCAGCGCGCACTTTGGGCTTTTACAGAAGAGAACCCGCGCTAGGAATCGTGAAATCTATGAATAAGGCTCAGACAGAGTCACTCGAATACAATCAATGTGCGAAAGCCGTCCAGCAGCTCAATGACTTTCTCAGTCACGAGCTCCAGCCCGAGGAGGAGGAGCTCGTTCAAAAACACTTGCTGGAATGCAACGGATGTTTTGAGAAATTTCGATTTGAAACGACGCTCCTACGCACCCTTCGGGAAAAAGTCGGTCACGTGCAAGCCCCGGATGGCCTTCGTGAGCGCATCCTGGGCCTGCTCCATAAATCCAGCTAGGGCGTGCTGGTGCCCACGCGCCCGTAGGCATCTTGGAGGCGCACGACATCGTCCAGCTGCGGGGTCGAGACCTCTAGCACGTCGGAGTCCTCAATGGCCTCAATCGTGTGAATTTCTAAAGGCCGGTTGCGCCACTGGTGCCCCTCGGCGATCTCCGTTACCGTGAGCGCATCAATGGTCGCACCTTTGGTGAGCTTCATGCGGCCCTTGAGTAAGTAGCTCGTCTCGTCTTTAAAGTCGTGGTACTGCAAGCTGAGCTTCTGCCCCGCATTGACATGAATGATCTTGCCGACGTAGATATCGGTCCAGGCGTACCAGATCTCGTAGCCCCAGGGTTTTTCGACCCGCACTGGGAGGTCTTCAGGTTTAATGTCCATACAGCCTTATTGTACGGCAGGAAACACCTCTCTCCACAGTGAACCAGAGATTGTGTTCTCTGATCGCATTATCACTCTAGGGCCACTTGCCTTCCAAGGAGAAAACGCAACCGTCTACCGTGTGGTTACGGAGAGTGGGCGGCAGCTCATTCAAAAACTCGGC
>JANNDD010000108.1:0-7035 GCA_031387365.1 Armatimonas sp.
CCGACGGCGGTGAACTCCATCTTTCTAGCCATCGAGCAAAAAGGCGATGTGGAACTCGCCGCCGAGTGTGTCTTCTGGACAACGCTGCTCGCCGCGATCTCCGTAGCGATCATCCTCGCCGTCGTGATGCGCCTCGGCGGCGTCCCGCCGTCATAGTGCAGGATTTCGGGTGCACTATCACGAACCGTAGTGCATGAATGAGCTGTTTGGGATGCAAGAGGCACATCGAGTTCAGGACGCGCTGAACCGTCGGGCGTTTTTGAAGAGCGCGACCGGGCTGGGGCTGGCGGCGCTGGGCCTGCTGGAGGGTGAGGCGCAGGCAAAGTCTCCCCTCCTCCCGTTATCGGGAGGAGGGGCCGGGGGAGGAGGGCGTGTCAAGCGCGTGATCTATCTCTTTCAGTCCGGTGCGCCGAGCCAGTTCGAGCTCTTTGACAGTAAACCGACCCTGGAAAAGTACCGGGGGCAGAATCTTCCTGAGTCGGTTCGCAAGGGCCAACGGCTGACCACCATGACCAGTGGGCAGACGAACTTCCCGACCGCGCCTTCGCCCTACGCCTTTAAGAAACACGGCCAGAGCGGCGTGGAACTCTCGGATCTCTGGAAGCACCTGCCGGAAGTGGCCGATGAATTGTGCGTCATCCGCTCGATGCACACCGAGGCCATTAACCACGACCCAGCGATTACTTTTTTTCAGACCGGCTCGCAGCTTGCTGGACGACCCAGTATCGGCTCATGGCTGAGCTACGGACTGGGGACACTCAACAAAGACATGCCCGCGTATGTGGTGCTCACCAGCAAGGGCAGTGGCCGCCCCGATGACCAGCCGCTCTACGATCGGCTGTGGGGCGCGGGATTTTTGCCGACACAGCACCAAGGGGTGAAGCTGCGCAACTCGGGCGACCCGGTTTTGTATCTCTCCGATCCGCCGGGCGTGGACCGAGGCATGCGCCGGGAGATGCTCGATGAGCTGGGCGCACTCAATAAAATCAAGCTCGGCCAGACCGGCGACCCGGAAGTTGCTACGCGTATCTCGCAGTACGAGCTGGCGTTTCGGATGCAAGCGTCGGTGCCCGAGCTCGCCGATCTCACCAAGGAGTCGCAAGCCACGCTCGAGATGTACGGTCCGGATGTGAGTCGGCCTGGCAGCTACGCCCACAACTGCCTCTTAGCCCGGCGGCTCTGTGAGAAAGGCGTGCGCTTTATCCAGCTTTTCCACATGGGCTGGGATCACCACGGCGGGCTCCCCAATGCTATCAAGGGCCAGCTGAAAGACACGGATCAAGCGACCACAGCACTCATTAAAGACCTCAAGCAGCGCGGGATGCTGGAGGACACGCTGATTGTCTGGGGCGGAGAGTTCGGGCGCACCGTGTACTCGCAGGGCGCGCTCTCGATGGACAACTACGGTCGCGATCATCACCCGCGCTGCTTCTCGCTCTTTCTTGCCGGAGCGGGTGTCAAGCACGGCGTCACTATCGGCGAGACCGATGAGTTCTCCTACAATATCGCCCGAGACCCCGTGAGTGTTCATGATCTGCACGCCACGATACTGCACCTGCTGGGCGTGGATCATAAACGCCTCACCTACCCCTACCAGGGCCGCGACTTCCGCCTCACCGATGTTTATGGGGAGCTTGTCAAGCCCATTTTAGCGTAAAAGTCACGAAGCTCGCGGCGTTAGAGCACGTACGTCACCGCGTGTGCTTCGATTTCCGTGGGCACTTCCCAGCGGTCAAGATACTTGTTCAGGACGCTCTCCGGCACGGCGGTGGCACGGTTGCGATTCTGGGTGAAAAGCTGCGTGTGCGGCACTTCACGGTAGACAATCTTGACGCGAAAGCCGTAGTCGGCGGCGAGGCCTAGCGGGCGGGCTCGTAGCTCGTGGCGCAGGTTGGTGGCGTTCCAGACAAAGTCTTGTTTCTTGCGCAAAAACACCCGTGCCCGCTCCATTGCCGCCATGGCGACGGCTTCCTGCGGGTCGCTCGGGGCGATTCCCAGCTCCTTGCGCAATACATCCAGACTGATAACAGGCAGCTCCGCTAAGTTCTGCTGGATGTAGGTGTCCTTACCCGCGCCCGGCAGGCCGCTCATCAGGGTCAGTGTGCCTTTTAGGTCATCGTAGGCAGCGTAGCGCGGGTCGCGGCCCGGCGTGCGGAAGTAGACAAAGCGGCTGTGGCTATTGGAGAACGCATAGGGCGCATCCCACACACCAAGCTCCTTGCAAAGCTCGCCAAAGAGTCCGACCCGAACCAGGGCATCGTCGGTGCCCGGCGCGATCCGGCCACGCGTGTCCGCCTCCGCCAAAAGTGTTAGCCAGTCGCAGCGGGCACTCTGGGCAATCGTGAGCGCCACGCGCTCGGGATCGTCGCTTTCGAGGCAGTAGCCCGGGCGCATGTGCCAGCGCACCAGGGCGCAGACCGCCTCGCGCTCCGCAAAGTCTACACCACGCTCCCAGAGAAGCCGCCGCGCAATAGAGGCCCCGACCCGCGCGTGGCCATTAGAGCTAATCCGTCCATTTTCCTCGTACCGGGTCGTGGCAGGCTTGCCGCAGTCGTGCAGGAGCGCCGCCAGCCGCAGAATCCGTCGGGCAGGCTCCTCCAGATCCGTGAAGCGCGGGTCGGCCTGAAGCGCCGCGACCACTAAGTGCGTGTGTCGTGCCACATCGCCCTCGCCGTGGTGGCGCGGGTCTTGTGGGCACGCTGCCATCGCCTGCCACCACGGCGTGGCCTCGACTAATTTCCAATCTATCCCGCTCTCGGCTACCACAAATCCACCCCCTCGGCGAGCTGGTTGGGCACGAGCGGACGGTCTTTCCAGTGCGAGCCCGAGTCCAGAATTGTCTGGATAAACCCCGAGCGCACCCACTTATAGCGGCCCTTTACCTCGCCGTCTTCTTCCCACTTGAGATAGAGGCCCTCGGAGACGCCACCATCGGATTTATACTGCGAGGGCCCGACGAGCTTGGTGATGTCCGTGAGCTTGTTAAAGGCGCCCTCTTTGAGCACGGGCACGGAGAGTACGGGGCCACCCGCGAGCATTTCGCGGCGTTTTGCTGTCGAGAGGAAGCAATTCGTGTGTGTGTCTAAAATATCGAACTCGAAGAAGTAGTGCGGTAATTGGTCATAGAAAACCGTGTGGCAGGCGTAGAGCCACTCGCCGTAGAGAATAAAGCGGGTGCCAAGGCGCTCCCAGAGCCAGCCTTGGTGCGTCTGTGCCCACGGCTTGAGGAGCGCAAACTGCGCCTCACCGGGGCCGCCCGTCAGATAGTGCCCCCGGCACTGGAGCTGAAGCGTCCCGTTTTCGTCAAACGAGATTCCGGTATTGGCACCGTCCAGCTTCTCCTCCACCACGAGAAACTTCTCGCGCAGCAAGACAAACGGCATCCGACTCGGGTCGTCGCCTTTTTGCAGGCCACTGCCTTCCAGGTGCTGGGTACGTGGGTATTTTCGTAAGCCATCCATCGCGCTACCGTATCGCCCTACGAACCGGAATCGCTAAAACCTAAAGCTTCGTTGCTTTGAGAACTTTCAGAGCTTCCTCAATCGGCAGAGTTCGCAGATCCAGCACGGCACCGTCCCAGGGGTAGACATTATTCTCCCTCAGCTCTCCCGTCAGCAGAATCGTCCACCAGGCTTCCAGGCTTTCTTTGACACGCGGGGATCGCTGCTGAGTTAGGGGATCGGGGTAGGGGTTGGCGAAGAGAATCTGCTTCGAGTACCGCCGTGCCTGCCCAATATCGTCTTCGAGAGGTGTCGGATCGGTACCTGGCTCACGCTCGTGAAAAGTACGATAGCTGGGAAGAGGCTCGGCCTTGTCCCAGGAGCCGTACCAGGAGTTCAGCAGATTCCCATACTCCTGTTGTCGTCCCTCGATCCAGAGAGGCAGTGTCGGGTTTGCTGTCTTCAGTGTCGTGTAGACCTCCGAGAGCAGGGCCTTGTTCGCGGCAAAGCGCACCTCACTCCAGCGTGCGACAGGATCAATTTGTGGGATACTTAGCTGCGGCGACGACCTAAAAAAGAGGGAGCGGCTAAATGCGCCCATATAGACGTTGTTGCCCGTCGTGATATCAAGAGGATCGTAGCCCTCGGTGCGCAGGAAGTTGAGGCGGCGCTCTGGAGTGTAGCCGTAGTCGTTGGGGACAAGTTGTCCACCGCCCATACTTGAGGATTTTTTTGCCACATAACCAAGCGCGGCGGTCTCGGCGAGTGCGATGCCCGCCAGATCAGGAAGTGTCGCCACGGCTCGCAGACGAGGCAGAAGCGCGGCGCGGGTCTGCGGTGAGTCGGGGATGCGGTAGGGGCTGGGTTGCCCAAACAAGTCCACATCGGCAGGGGTGGTCTCGGGAAGCTGAGAGAGTACCAGCAGCGCAGCCACGGCCACACCGGACTTCTTGCCTGCGGCGACAGCGGCTTTGAGCGGCTCCAGCTTCGCGCCATCCGTGACAATCCAAAGACGAGTGAGCCTAGCTGCCACGGCTGCCTCGACAACCTGCCGTGCCTCCGCCTCGCTTGTGGGAGCCAGCACGACAATACTCTGTTTGAGCGGCGGGCGCGGTGGCAGAGGCGGCAAGGGATTGGGATCGAGGTCACGGCGAATGCTCCGTAGTGCCTGGCTCAGAGTCGAGCTACGTATTGAATCATCTTTGTAGAGCCCGTAGCCCGGCACATCAAGCGAGAACTGAAGCTCCATAGTGACAAGTTTGACACGATTAGGATCCAAGGGGGGATTGACCACACCATTGATAGTGCTTCTGGAGAGTCCTTTCTGGTAGTCCTCTATGCTGCTCTGGATATTGGAGGTGAGCTGCTTCGCAATCGAGGGTGGTAGCGTGGAAAGTGGAGTCGTGAGGTAGCCCCAGCCCCCAGGTGCCGTCTGGCGCGACTCATCCAAGCGACTCAGGAGCCCCGCGTCAAGCCCGAACTCATTATCGTAGCCAATAAAGCGTTCTGGATTGGTGGCTTTGAGGCGCTCCGTATAGGCTTTTTGCCGCTCCTGCGCGGGTTTTTGCGCCTCTTGCTGCCACTGCCGCTGGCGGGCCAGACGGGGGGCAAGTCCCTCAATGTCGTCGGTGAGGACAAAGGCTACTCCCTTGCCAGGTACTTCCAGCTTACGGAATGTCCCCGTGACACTCAGTGCTAGTAGCTCCAGAACCTCACCCGCAGGCACACTCTGGCCCGGCGTCAGTCGCACCCAGAGCGGCTGGTTGGCGATGCGGCGATCCGCGATCAGCTCCAGACGAGTGGCTTGCGCAGCACGCTGCACCAGCTCCCCTACTGTCGTTAGCCCCTCCAGTGAGACCGGCTTATTGAGCGCCGCGCTCTTGTAGTCCAGATGTGAGGGCTTCAGGCGGTTTTGCGTAGAGGGCGTCTCAGGACGCACTGGGCGGGCGGAGAAGTCTCGGGATAAGCGGGGACGTGGATCCTCTCCCGTGATCGTTTTCCCACTAAAGCTTCCGCCCACCCCGCGATTAAGCTTCTCCTCCTGATAGACAAAATAAAAATTCGTCTTACGGCCTAAGTGAAGCTGTCCCTGAGCGAGGGCTGTAGCGGGTACTTTTTCGGCATCGGAGCGCTCCTGCTGTCCTAACGCACCCTGAGTTAACTCCTGTGGTAAGAGAGCCTGGAAGTAGCGCTGCTGCTCGGCGCTAAGATCGCGTGCTCCCAGGCCATTGGTGCCACACAGAAGCTGCCACTGTGCAGGACTCAGTGAGGCGGCCAGGGCTAGCGTTGCGTCTTGTGGGTTGAGAGCTTGGGGCGCTTCAAACGCGAGAGTTTGCAGTGTCTCGGGAACTAAGGCACTGAGCCGTTCCGTGTGGGCCAGCTTGCGCTCCATGACTCTCCCTGCTTCCAGAACATTGACCCCCTCCGTTCCACGAAAGACCAAGTTGGGAAAGCGCATACCTCCTAAGCTAACGACACGCTCCGGGTTGATGATCAGGAGTGGGCCACGCTCCGTGGCGTTCCACACGATACGTTCAAGAGCCGCCAGGGTTGTGGGGCGTAGCGCAGGCGCTTGCAAAGAGAAATTCGGTGCACCAGAGATCAGTGCAGCCGCCAGAGTTGCAACAAAAGACATCAGAAAACCTCCTCTTGCATCTCACTATACCGTAGAATGGGCCGTGCACATTCTCTTTGTTTACCCTAGCCAGGCCGACGATGCCACGAATCGTTACCGCTGTATTCATCTGTGTGAGGCGCTGGTTGCGGCGGGCCACATGGCGGAGCACGTCTCTGCGGGCCAAGACGTGGTGCGGGTGGCGCATGACATTGTGGTGCTCCATCGCCTGCCGTGGGGTGGGCCAGGGAGCGCGTTCGCGGCGGCGGCACGGCGCATTGGTGCCAGGGTGGTCTACAGCGCTGATGATCTTATTTTTGACTTGGAGCACGCCCGCCACACGGGGACTCTCTTCCCCGACGATCCCTTGCGCTACCGTCACAGCAAGCGCGAGGCCGAGGCGAACTTTGCGACCCTGCAAAACGCTGACGGTGCGCTCTTCAGCACCGAGTTTCTGACCCAGCATGCCCCCCAAGCTTTTTGTGCCTCCCCCGGCTCGCCTAGGCTCCCCACCCCCTCCGGCTTCGCGAAGGGGGGCGTGGTTGTTCGCAACTTCCTTGGCACCGAGCTTCTTATGCTCTCACCGAGTGCTCGTGAGCGTCGCGAGGCGTTCCTGAAATTACGCCACGACGATAGAGTCACCCTGGGCTATCTCTCGGGCTCCCCGACCCACGATGCGGACCTTGCTGATATCGCGCTGCCACTGGCGGCGGCGCTGGAGCGTTTTTCACAGGCGCGGCTTCTCGTGGTGGGAACCGTGGCACTTCCGGGGCCGCTGCGGCGCTTTGAGCAGAATGGGCGGGTACGGCGCCATCCGTATGTGCCGTGGCGCGAGCTGCCAGGGCTGATCGCGCAGGTGGACATCAACCTTGCGCCGCTGGATCTGACCCAATCTTTCAACCACGCCAAGAGCGAGATTAAATTCCTAGAGGCGGCGGCGGTGGGCGTTCCAACCGTCGCGGCGCGCTCGGCGGCGCTGCT
>JANNDD010000119.1:0-3415 GCA_031387365.1 Armatimonas sp.
CAGAAACGCGCTGTGATCACCGCCACGCCCGTAGCGGTCGTTGCGTAGCGTGAGTGTTACGGAGATTCCCTTCACTTGTCGCCGAGCAGAATCTGCAATCGCACGGGCTAAAGTCCGAGCCGGTGAGTCGCCGTCGGTGCCCAGGCTCTTGCGACGCGTGGCCTGGGTCGCCAGCTCGCCAAGCTCGTCGGACGTGGAAAACACCCGGATGTGCTTGTCGTCGCGCTTGCCCTCCTGGCTCACCGAGTTGCCCACAATGTCGTAGGTCGCCATCGCGATAATGCTCTTGCCCCGCTCTTTCAAGCTCTTTGCAAGCTGCGCCGAGCCCAGCAGGCTCTGCTCCTCACCCGTCACGGCGGCAAAGACCACCGTGCAGCGTGGCTTAAGACCCGCCATCAGCCGCGCACACTCCAGCACCACAGAAACGCCCGACGCATCATCGTTGGCACCCGGCGCAGGGGAGCTTGCATCCAGCACATCGGTCACCCGAGAGTCGTAGTGCCCAGAGACCACGATCACGCGCTCCGGGGTGTCCGTGCCAGGTAGCGTCGCCAGCACATTGCCGAGCTCCTGCGCCTTGGTCATCCGCCCGCCTGCCGCCTGCACCCAGCGCTGCTGCACCACTTGCAAGTTTCCGCCGTAGCTTTTCAGCTCACGCTCCAGCCAAGCCGCCGCCGCGTCCGCGCCCTTCGCCCCCGAGAGCGTATGCCGCGTCGGAATCTCCGCCAGCGAGCGCACGGTCTTCTCCAGCCGTGCCCGGGAAACGCTATTTACAAGTTGTCTTGATTGAGACATCTACGCTTCTCCTCGCAAAATAGAGATCAATGTTCGTACCAAGCACTCCGTGTTAGTAGGGATGGAAAAGAGCCCTAAGTCTTGGGTGATGCGTTTTTCGGTGCGCTCAAGCATCCCAAACCGCCAGATGTCGCCCACGGACACCGCACCATACAACGTGTTTACGGTAGAATCCGTCCACTGATCTACCGCAATCAGCTCCGCACAGAGCTGAGAAAACCCCCTCGTGAGATCCGCCTGTTTCGCTTCGATCACAAGAAGATTTCCCTGTGCCTGAAGCAGATAGTCAAGGGCTCCTTTGAGCTGTCCACTGACTCTGACGTCAAGCTCAGAGCGCACCTGAGCATCCACGTGGCGTGCAACCTCTCCCAAAACCGGGGCGATCAGAAACTCTCGGCGCGGCGTCTCACTGCTCATCCCCACATGCCGAAACGCGAAGTCCAGCCGCACACTCAGCTCTGCCAGCCAGGGGAGCGGCTCCGGTGCGAGCGGGAGTGTTAATGTTTCAGCCTCAAAGTGATAACCAAAGGCAACCACCAGTTCCTCAGGGATAGCGGTCAGTTTGAAGTAATCGTGGAAGCCGCGAATCGTGGTTGGGAGTATGAGTGCCATGGGCTATTCTATCGCCTTCCAGACTTTTCGAAGAAGCGCACGACATCATCCAGCGCATCTTGAACCACGGTAAGGTGCTCGCAGTCGGGATAGATCTTGCACTCTGTCTTGAGGGATTTGGCGAGGCTCTGTGCCATTGGCTTGCCAAAGTCCGATGCGCCCGCCCCAACCAGAAACGGCGGCAGGCCCTCGGCGCTTCGTACAGATCCCCCACCTGCCAGCACGGCCACAGCGGCAAAAGTCTTCGGATTTGCTTGCGCGGCCTGCACCGCCATCGCCGCCCCCATCGAGTGACCAAGCAGGTAGACACGCTTCGTGTCGTAGGGATAGAGCTTGCCCAGCTCCGCAAGCAGCTCGGGGAGTGTGCTCAGCCCCGCGCCGTTTCGCAGTGTCACCAGCAGCCAGCCACGCTGCTCACAGAGCCGCACCAGCTTACCCGCGCCGTAAGTGTCAAAGAACATGTTCTCCGAGCCGCCTGCGCCATGCAGCGCAATGACCAGCGGCAGCGGCTTGCCCGTAGCTGCGGCATTGGGTGCGAGTAGCCGCACAGGAGCCTTGGCAAGCGTCAGCCAGAACTGCCCGGGGCGCTTCTGCCCCCAGAGTGGCGCGTTTTTAGCCGCCGCCTCCGCGTCCAAGAGAAGCTTCAGCCCCGGAAAGTCCGTCTCAAGCGGCTCGCCCGCCGCGAGCTTCTTCAAGATCCCCAGCAAGTGCACCACCGACGGCTCGTTTGACTTCTCCAGCGCCGCCAGCCGTGGCTTGAGATTCTTTGCGTAGTCGAGGGCAATAAGCCGCTCTACCACAAGATTCTGTCCTCGGACGGCAATGCGAACGCTACCGCTAACCTCGCGCGGTGCGGCGAAGTAGGTAAATGCGGTCATCGGAAAGCCCGTCACGGGAACCTCGCCTAAGTCACCTTTCAGAGGTGGACCTACCCCGCCAACACCAACGACGAGATTCTCTGGAGCCTTCTCTGGCGTCTCGTAAAGCCGTGAGACCCGGAACTCGACACCGACATCGGTATCCGCAAGCTGAACGGAGGTGGTGAAGATGAGGGGCATTGCCCAACGCCGCTCTGGGGTGCGATCTTTCTCCTCCCCTAACAAAAGGATTGCCTGATCGAGCGGCTTGGCACTCGCGGAGGGGCCACCGGCGAAGAATCCCATCACGGCCTGATTGACGAGGGGCAATACCTGGCGTTTTTTCTCCGCGCTAGCCGTCTCCCAGAGCAACTCAAACCGACGAAGCCTCTGCCCCGTCTCATATCGTGCGGCGGTCGGATTCATTGCCTGATATCTCATGGGGTCTCGCCCCGCAGAATGGCAATCAGCACACGTACCAGCTTTTCGGTATCTACCGGGACAGCAAACATATCAAGGTCCTGCGTAATGCGTTTTTCCCGACGCTCCAGCTTACCAAAGCGCCAGACCTCACCGTACGACACGGCCCCATAAATCGTATTAGCCGCCGAGGCCATGCACTGTTCCACAGCTAAGAGTTCAGAAATGAGCTGGGAAAAACCACGCGTCAGGTCGGACTGTTTTGCCTCGACAACCACCAGATTTGCTCCAGACTCAATAAGATAGTCCAAGTTGCCTTTGAGCTGAGGAGATGCCTGAATCCCATACTCTGAGTAAAGGGAGATATGCAAATGTCGCACGACCTCAAAGAGTATTGGTGCAATCAGAAACTCCCGCCGCGCCGTATCACTGTCAAAAACAAAGTGTCTCAGTGCATAGAGCAAGCGCCCCTCCAGATCTTCTAACCAAGACAGCGTCTCCCCATCCTGCGGCAATGCCATCGAATCCACCTGGAATTGGTAACCAAATGCCTCGGTGAGATCGCGTGGACTGGCGGTGAGTTTGAAGTAATCATGGAAACCACGAACCGTAGTCGGGAGTGTCAGTTGCATTGTGGGAGCTCCTACTTGTTCGGCGCTATGGGCTGGATTTTTGCGCTCCACTCTAACATTCGGCGGAGCGGAACTTCGGATTTTAGGCGCAGGTCTTCG
>JANNDD010000145.1:0-2228 GCA_031387365.1 Armatimonas sp.
GGAGGGTGCGAGTGGCAAGCTCCAGTGCCCGCGTCGGCTCCAATTCTACGCCGAACTCACGCAGATACAAGCGGGCAAACTCCTGGACACCTTCTGGGGTTGGGCGAGGGAGATTGGTAGCAAAAGACCTGCCTACTGATACGGCCTGTGGCGATGCTTCTTTATGATGAGATGGCTTGCGGTTGGGCATAAAGCCACTCTCGCATATCCGAACAAAAACCGCACATAGACTGAACCAAACACATTAGTCATGCTTCTTTCAGAGCCAACGATGGGATCGTCGGTGATTGCTGCTCTCATTGTCTATCAGGGAGCGCAGGCTCTAGGAGTGCCATCAGATCGGCTCGCTGGATCAGCACCTTGCGCCGCCCAGCAATCCGAAACGCCTTAAGCTTGCCACCACGAATGTAGGAGCGGATCGAGGAGGTAGAGAGCTGCAAGTAGCTCGCCGCCTGGTCAACTGTCAGATAATCCCGTCCTGATCCGTCATCGTCCATTCCCACCACTCCCTATCTTGAGAAACTAATTATACGCGATTCCAGGGCGGGATCTGACTCCAATGGGCCATCTTTCGGGTACAAAGCTCATCAGTAACAGGCCAAAGCAAAGGCCCTGTACAACAAAGGGATAAGGAAACAAAATGGGACGACGACCAAAAGCCGCTATCGAAGCGGCGGCAGAGACAGTGGCAGTAGCAGCACCTGTAGTAAGGCGGCGACGTAGAACCTCGGTGGTAGATCATGGAGCACAGGCCCAGATTCTCATAGACTCGCTACTTCGAGGGCGAGGTGCTACTGGTGCAAGCCAGCAAGAGGCACTTGCTGTGGTGCTCTGGGCACGAGGGGTTCATGCTGAAGCGGAGGAGCTAAAGACGCTCACCACTAGGGTACGCCGCGCCAAGACTCTAAACGCCGCTGATCGTCAGGTTGCCCTCACACTCAACCAGACACTGCTCGATGGGGTACTGGCGGGAAGCCTGATCGTGGACGTGAACGAAGCGGGCACCGTCTCCTTCCGCCAAGCCGCGTAGTCAACTCTAATTCCCTGTAAGCCTCACCCTCCTACGAGTGTGGGGCTTTACTTATCTGAATAGGGCTTTCTTACTTTTCGATTCCCAAGAGCTCTCTTAGCTCTTTCTTTTCTGGGAACAGCTCCCCCACCTCGACGCCAAGCGTCACCGCGATCTTCGCCAAGTTGATGGCCGTCGGGCTGTATTTGCCCCGCTCGATCCCACCGTAGTAGCTCCGATCTATCCCAGCTTCGTAGGCAAAAACCTCCTGAGCGATCCCCTTCCCTTCGCGGAGCGCCCGGATTCTTGTCGCCACCGCCTGGAGAAGAGGGTCACGATTCTCCAAAGTTTTTCTCTTTTGCATCCCCATAGGATTGAAGAATTAATGGATACAAACCACGGGAATAATCACACAGTATAAAACACCACGGGATATATACATGGTAAAATAACCAATCTATAAAAGCCACGCGTAGTGGTTCGGGAGGGTTAGACGATGGTCAGTATCAAGGTGGTTTCAGAGGCGACGGGAAATGTCGTACATCGGAGTCGGGTCGTGGTCTATTCCGGGGGAAACCACGAGAAGTACACCGATGATAAAGGGCTCGCCCATTTTGAGAGCATTTCGCCGGGGAGCTACACCGTCTACGTTGATGGCAAGGAAAAGGGCGTCTTACACCTGTCGGGCACGACACCCGTCTACATCTGAAAGGGCACCAAGCGATGAGTCAACAGCAAATGCAGGTAGCGATGTCTCTTCTTCAGGATGTGGAAGATGAGGCGAAAACCATTCCCGAAGGCTCCCCAAGCTCCAAGGATCGGGCTCTGGCACTTATTAATGGCGATCTTCGACTGGCAAGTCAACAAGCGGCGAGTTTATCAGAGAGAGATTCGGCCTTTATTCGCTCCATGTGCCTAATCTCTGAGGCAAGGCTACGCTGTCGATTCGTGGCGGAGCCAGAGGGGAAGCAACGGAAGAAAGAGTTGACGACTGCCACTCAGCTAATTGAGCAGGCGATAACTATCCACGACAGTGCGGATAAACACAAGTTTTTGGGCGCGATCCACATAGACCTTGGGAACTGGGATCAGGCAAAAGTAGCCTATACGAAAGCGAGCGAGAGTGACGATGCGGCAATCTCGACGGAAGCTCACAAGGAGTTGCTACGCCTAAATAGTGTGATCAATGCCTCGAAGACCCCAATGGGCAGAATCGCAA
>JANNDD010000214.1:0-2088 GCA_031387365.1 Armatimonas sp.
TAGGGAGGGTTTTCTCACCCCTTCCCTGCCCTGAGGGAAGGGGCCGGGGGATGGGTTCAAAGCGTACCAGGGAAGGGGCCGGGGGATGGGTCACGCCCTGGAATCTAGCACCACGGACAGAAATCCCCCGGCAGCGGCGAGTAGCTCGCGGGCAGTGCTGGCACTCACGCCTTTTCGAGCCATGACGATCCCCACTTTTGCAGAGCCTCCGGACTCGGTGAGAAGCTTGGCGGCGGTCTCTAAGTCCGTTTGGCCCAAATCGGCGATGAGGCGCTGGGCGCGGGCGACGAGCTTGAGGTTGGTGGCCTGGACATCCACCATTCGATTGCCCAGGGTCTTGCCAAGCTTTACCATCGCGCCGGTGCTAAGCATGTTGCAGATGAGCTTCTGCGCCGTACCGGACTTGAGGCGCGTCGACCCCTGGAGCACTTCGGCCCCGACGACGGCCTGAATGGAAATATCGGCGTCTTCGCAGAGCGGCGCGGGGGTGGCACAAGCAACCCCGACGGTGACCGCTCCCCGCTCTCTAGCACGGGCAATCGCGCCACGGACATAGGGCGCCCCACCCGACGCGCTCATCCCGACAACCACATCGTGCTTGCTGACACTCACTTCGTCCATGGCCACCGCACCGGCCACTGCGTCATCTTCCGCCCCCTCAATGGCCTTGGTGAGCGCCCGCTCGCCGCCCGCGATGATGCCAAAGACTTGCTCCACCGAGACACCGAACGTCGGGAGGCACTCGCTAGCATCGAGCACGCCGAGACGGCCCGACGTGCCCGCCCCCACGTAGATTAGCCGTCCACCACTGCGCAGTCCCTCTGCGATGGCGTCCACAGCGTGGGCAATCTCGGGGATGCAGCCCCGCACGATCCCGGCGACTTTCTCGTCTTCATCGTTCATGCGGCGCAACATCTCATCAGTGGGCAGACGGTCTATGCCGTCGGTGTGCGGGTTGACCAGTTCAGTACTCGGTAGTGTGTTCATGGTGTGTTTCCCCCTAACCCCCGCGCTTTGTTTTCCTCTCCCCGCCGCTGAGACGGCGACCCTCTCCGGCTTTCGGTCGTTCCTCCCTGCGAAGAGGGTAAAACGCGGCCTGAGTCTCGCCACTGCAACCCCTTCCTTCGCGAAGCCGGAGGGAGTGGTGAGCCCTAGCGAACCGAGGGAGGTAAAAAAAGCGCGGCGGGGAGAGGTTAAATGCCTTACGCGCCCCGCACAACCTTCACGACGTTGCTACCTTTTTCGTTGCCGGTCTTGGTGACGACGTAGACTTTTACCACCATGCCCTCTCCTGCTTCCGTCAAGCCGAGGTCGCCGTGCCAGGTGAGGCTGCCGGGGCTGACCATGGCGACCACGGCCTCGTTGCGCGTGCTATACGTGGGCAGCGGCGCGGCGCGGATGCTGTAGTGGTCGAGCTGGTCGTTCTCGGAGGCGGTCCAGGCAAGCTGGGCGCAGGTATGGTCGGTGCTCCAGGCTCCGCTGAGGGTCACAGCACTGGGGGTGGTGCCGCCCGTGGGGTAGAGATTAGGCACGGTGACGAGCAAGGGATGGTCGGCATCGTAGCGGGCAATAATGGCGTTTTTATACTGCCGCAAGCGCGTGACGATTTCTTGCCGTAGCGTGTCGCGGGTACGGCGGTCTACGGCGAGGCTCTGCTCTAAAAGGCTTATTTGTTTATAGATACTCTGGAGTGCAGCAAGATCTACCTTAAATGCCACCAGATCGTAGCCTTTGGCAAGCCGCAGTCCTCCCGCGATTCCATCGGTGTTGTCGCTGTCGTCAATACGCTCCCAGAGAGTCTCCATCTCGGTGAAGGGCTTGAGTGTCCCCGCCATGTCCGCTGTCGTGAGAGGCAGCGTGGGCAGCGTACTGGCGTAGGGCGTCCCATCGAGCGCACTCTTGACCGCCCCACGAAACTGCGTGAGCTTTGGGCGGAGCTTTTCTTTAAGCTGATCGCGCTTACTGGCAAGCGTCGCCAGAATCAGCACCGACGAGTCCACTTTTTGAATCAGCGTAGCAATGGCAGTTTGATCCGTGGTTAGCTTGCTGAGCGTGTACCCACCCTTGAGTTCCAGCACAGCCGGAGCA
>JANNDD010000239.1:0-8912 GCA_031387365.1 Armatimonas sp.
ACTCTGGGCGTGAAAGTGACCGTGGTCGAGGCCCGCGATGAGCTGCTTTCGTTTCTGGACCGCGATCTCTCGCGTGCGCTGAAAGAGCGTATGGTCGCCCTGGGAATTATCTTTCGGATGCCCGATCAGATCGAGCACGTGGAGCGCGACGACGAAGGCGATGAGGTGGGCTGGCGCTGCGCACTGTGCTACGGCGGCTCAATTGTTGCCGATACGGTTCTGATTGCGGCGGGGCGTAGCGGCAATACCGAGAGCCTGAATCTGGCCGCAGCCGGGCTGGAGGCTGTCAAGCGGGGGCTACTCACGGTCAATACGTGCTTCCAGACCAGCGTCCCCTCTATCTATGCGGCAGGCGACGTCGTGGGCTTTCCCTCACTTGCCTCCACTTCAATGGAGCAGGCACGCCTGGCGATGTCACACGCGTTTCAGAGTAACTTCATGGGCCATCTGGCCCCGATTCTCCCATATGGCATCTACACCATCCCCGAGGCGAGTAGTGCGGGCGAGACCGAGCAGAGCGCCAAAGAGAAGGGCATTGATGCCGTCTGTGGGCGTGCCAGCTTCGCCGCCAATGCCCGAGGGCAGATCATCGGGGAGCAGTTTGGCTTTATCAAGCTGGTGTTCCGTCGTGAGGATATGCGCCTTATCGGGGTGCATATTATCGGCGAGAGCGCCTCGGAGCTTGTGCACATCGGGCTGACCGCGATGCTGGCTGAACAGGGGGCGGACTTGTTTCTGCGCACTTGCTACAACTATCCCACGCTCTCCGAATCCTATAAATCTGCCACCTATGATGCTCTGAAACGCCGGAATCATGCCTGAGTAACTATACTCTTTGGCACGACTCTTGCCTAGATGGTAGCCAGATGACGTTGAGATCTTAACGTTTTCTGGTTGTACTACAGAGGAAGAGAGTGCCTTTAATGAAATTTCGTTCTTTTTGCCGCCTGCAAAAAAATGTTCTCCTGGGAATCTGTTTTCTCTTGAGTGCCTCGACTCATGCCCAGGATTTCCTTGATACCCTCCAGGCACGAACATTTCAGGATGCCTCCGGGGTTAACTTACCTTACCGTCTCTATGTCCCGGAAAACTACGACCCCAACCAGAAGTATCCCTTGGTGCTCTATCTCCACGGCTCCGGGGAGCGGGGAGATGATAATCGTCTGCCGTTGGAGGCGGAGCCGTTTGCGCAGACCTTTTTCTCGCCTGACGTGCAGGCGGCCCACCCTAGCTTTTTCCTGGTGCCCCAGTGCCCCTGGGAGGTAGTCGGCGGTGATCCGCGCGGGGAGTTCTGGGTCAATAATTTCGAGACGATCCTCGGGGAATCCCCTGGGGAGGAGACACTCCATCCGGGCTGGACATGGAACTCCTACAGTATCGCGGACTACCCCGTCTCGGCCAGCTTGAAGGCCGTGACAAACTTACTACCTGCATTGCAGAGTGAGTTTTCCCTGGATGCCAATCGGCTCTATGTCACAGGGTGGTCCATGGGGGGCGATGCCACATGGGATCTCCTGATGCGCAACCCCGGTCTTTTTGCGGCGGGGGCTCCCGTTGCTGGCGTGGGAGATCCTACCCAAGCGGCAAATCTGGCGAGCACGCCTCTCTGGGTTTTTCATGGGGCCGAGGACACCTCGATGGATGTTAGTGGATCCCGGATAATGGTCTCGGCGATCCAGGCAGCAGAGGGCAATCCTCGTTACACGGAGTACGCCGATGGGGGGCATTATATTGTCGCCGAAGAAGGCCGGGTCTATCAGGAGCCGGGCTTTATGGACTGGCTCTTTGCCCAGAGTAACACGGTAGCCGTGCCTGTTGAGCGAACCAGAACCTCCCAAGTGCCGGAGCCGGCGACGTTGGGCCTGCTGGCGATGGGCTTGCTGGGAGGGAGGTTTTGCTTCCGGCGGAGGCCAGTGGCATAACTTTTGCTAATGCCCCGTCTTTGTGAATAATTCGCGTATTTTCTTCGTTTTCGCCTGGGTCGGACTGGTGAGTGTGCCCGCTCTTGCCCAGCCCATGGAGAGTAGCTTGAAAGTTTTCAACTACACCTACAGCTATACGACTGTGGGAGGCGCCTCAGTGACGAGGACAATTCCCACTAAGGTCTATATCCCTGCGCCAGGAACCTATAATCCTCTCGTGCCGCTGCCCGTGGTGATGTACCTGCATGGATCGGGCGAGCGCGGTAACGGGATTGATATAGATGGCACTCCGGGGATTGATAGCTGGGCCTTTGCCGACTCCCTCCAGCTCATTGACCGCCCCGCGATCTATGTTGCGCCTCGTGGGATCAAAGACTTTCTCCCGAGCGATGCGGAGTATCTGGAGAACCAGGCACGCTGGGGAAGCACTGCGCCTATTAACTACAACTACGATAGCCTGGGCGAGTACTGGCTCAATAACTATGGCACCAGTGATGAGTACGACTACCGTAACTTCCCAATTTCTGCGAGCCTACGGGGTGCCTTTAGCCTCACCGATACTCTACTGACCTCGCCGACCTTTACGAATTTGGTAGACAGCACCCCCTTTAGCATTCCTCTGGTAGATCCTAATCGGCAGTATCTGGTCGGCTGGTCATCGGGAGGCGATGGTGTCTGGGATGCCGTCACCCGCCAGCCTCACAAGTACGCCGCCGCGATCCCTGTCTCCGGCATCGGGGATCCTGGTGCCTTGGGGAGCCACCTCGTACCCGGCCTTTTGTCACAGCCTCTGCGTGCCTTCGCGGGGGGCAACGATCTCCCGGATCAACAGAGTGCCTTACTCAAGATGCAGACGGCTCTGGGCAGCGCTGGTGCGATCGGAACCGCGCAGCTTATTCCTGGTGAGAATCACTTTAGTGTCTCCAACTCCGTGTTTGGGGATATTAACAATCGAAACTGGCTCTATTCTCAGTCTGAAGAGGTGGCAGTGGCCGCTCCCGAGCCTACGACTGTGGCACTCTGCCTCCTTGGCCTTCTTCCCTTCTGTCGTCACCGCCAAGCTTGACGCAGTGGCGGGAGCGCGGTATAATCTTCACGCTTTGGCCCGTTGGTCTAGCGGTTAGGACGCCTCCCTTTCACGGAGGAGACCAGGGGTTCGATCCCCCTACGGGCTATATCCCGTTGTCTATTTGTGGTGAATAGCGTCAGGATCTCTCAACAACTAGGTGTGTTTTGTCTCCTCAGTCTTGGACTGAAGAAACAAAATGCAAAAAAGTACACATCCTTTATCGAAAACTAGCTCGTCGGAAAGTTCAATTCCGACGAGCGCTTTTCGCCGTCTGCTGGATTCTTACCTGCTGGCCTGTGATATCGCAAGCCACAGCGACCGCACGATTCAAAATCGCCGTGAACGTATCCAGGGACTAATATGGTTTCTAGGAAAACGTGAGCTGGCGAACTGCGGCCTGGACGAGCTGCGCCAGTTCATGCACTACCTCGGGCACGGCCATGAAGAGCCAGGAGGGCGCTTCGGGTGTGCTCGCCTCACTAAAGCCGCCGTGCCGGGAACCATCAAGAGCTACCACTCTAGCCTTCGTACGTTCTTTAACTGGCTTGTGGAAGAAGGGGAGCTTGAATCAAGCCCTATGGAGCGCATCAAGCCTCCCATAGACCGTCCCGACCAGATCCAGCCCTTCAGTAACGAGCAGCTTCGCAAGTTGCTTCTGGCGGCCAAGAAGACCACCCACCCGCGCCGCAACGAGGCTATCTTGCTTCTCTTACTCGACACAGGCATCCGTGCCAGTGAGATCTGCTCTCTTTGCGTCCGTGATCTGAGCCTGCAAGAAGGAAGTATTCGCGTTGAGGGCAAGGGAGGCAAGAAGCGCTCCATCCACTTCGACCGCGAGACTAAGAGGGCGCTCTACCTCTATCTCGCCGAGGAGGAGCGTCACAGCGACCAGTCCCTATTCCTCTCAGATCGCGGACGGGAGGCAGGCGAAGGACTCACACGCTACGGTCTACTGGTCATGATCCGCTGCATGGGCAAGAAAGCGGGCATCTCCTCGGTGCGCTGTTCACCTCATACGTTTCGGCATACCTTTGCCATCTCGTTTCTTCGAGCAGGTGGCAATGTCTTCACTCTCAAAGAGCTACTGGGGCACACGTCTCTGGCAATGACCAATCGCTACGTCTCTGTCGCCCAGGCTGACCTCTCCGAGGCTGCCCGGCGCTTTTCACCCGTTGCCCACCTGAAGCGTGGGAAATCGGTTCAATCTTAAAAAGCAGAAGGAATAAGGAATGTTGATATGAAAAATGACTCGAATACCAGTGATGAATCTATGCTCTCCGATAAAAAGTTGCCTCCAAGTGAGAATACTCTTAATAATAAACGTATGTTGAAATTAACTAATGAAATAAATATGATTTCTAGTTTTTTGACATGTAGAGATCCATTTAAATATTTATATAAAATTAGTGAAATTAAAATTAACGAAATAAATTATAATTTCCTTACTGAAAAAGAATATGAATTGCGTTTTAAAGAAAAAATGATGATTGAAAGAAAGGAATATGAATCAAATTTTAAAAGAATTCAGAAAGAGTTACGCAAAGGAGGAGAATCACTAATGCTTTCATCTGCTTCATATTCATATCAAAAAATACGAAAAAATAGTAGTGAGGAACATAAGAAATTTATTCAAAATACCAAAAATAAATTAGATAGACAAAAGGTAAAAATATACATTTATAAATACATATCCACATTTATAGAGTCAATGTTGTCGTCGTATGCATTTTTGAAAGTATCAGATTTTTCATCAACCGATGAATTTGCTTTGGATAAAGATGAATTTACAGATGGTCCTGTATTATCATGGATGATATTTAATAATATAATTGTTTATAAGTTTGATATTTATGTATTGATTAAAATATACGAAATTATAAATAATTTAGAATATGGGAAATGGATTGATGCGATTAATAGTTTAGACGAAAAATTATGGGATATTCATTCTGGCATAGAGGTGGAAGAGTGTATGCGATTTGGGTTTACTTCTCACGCCGCAATGCTTGCCACTGCATGGACTTCATCTAAACTTATGCGTACATCGGTGCAAGATGCTCTTAATGAGCAAACGCAAGGGAGAGTCGAGCGAGGAGTACTGCAAGAGATCTACACGACAACTGTGAGGCAGCTCGAAGTTGATGAAATCAAAGAGCGAGCGGCAGACGGATTACCTTCGCGGATTCTAGATCTGATACGAGCACCACTTCGCAAGAAGCGCAAACGCGAAACGGAAATGACAGATGAGATTGAAGACATGGCTACCCCAACTCCTCCGCCAGTTTCGGATTTGGATTTGGAATCTTTGTTGCCCAGGCTAACGCCTAGCCAGAGGGCATTAGTTGAATGTATGAAGCTTCTTGCTTCATCAGGTGAGGATTTGACCCATGCAAAAATTGCCCGAGCTACAGGGCGATCACAGCAAGCGATCTCGGCTATGTTGAAACGAATCCAGACACACTTCAGATAGACGAAAAAGAATTGAAATTTTTTTAGAGTGATGTTGTGAAACGGCCTTTCTCAAATCCTTTAGATTTAGGAGGTAATCGAATGTACGTTTACGCAGCATTGTGTGTGTCGAATGAGCCAGGGAAGCCTGGCTTCATTCTGAGTAAGTCAAATGACCCTACCATCACCAAGGTAGTTGGAATTTTGCTTGGTGAAGCTGAGCACAAAGAGAAGTTAAGTAAAGGGGAAATTGGAGGTGAGTCAACCTCCAAGAGATCGAGTCGTGGCAAGCGATGACCAGGGTCGCGATCCGCTCGTCGGCGGGCTTCACTCTGGAGCAGGCGGCGAAGCGCGTTCGGGTTGGTGTGGAGTATCTGAAGCGTCTGGAGCGTGGGGGACGAGTCCCCTACTCCTTAGCTTGCCGGTTGGCCGCGCTCTATGGAGTTGGCCTTGATAATTTCGTGATTGGCTCTGGGAAGGGCTGTTGAAGGAGCACAAACACACTTAGCTTGAGAGACCCTTACGCTGTCTTTCTCCACCAGGGGTCACCACCCCCGAAAGCTTCTGGGAAGCACCACTCCTAGGAACAACGAAGCCCGCCTTGGTGGGGCGGGCTTCAAAGTGAAGTTGCTGGCCGCAACTTCAGAAACAAAACAACCAATGAGAGTATATCTTAAACGCCGCTTTTCGGCAACACATCGCCCCCGCCTATGCTTGGCAAACCGCTTCCGGGTTCGCCAGGCTGAGCAGCCTTTGCTCACTCAGCGCCCACTAGCTGTGGGACGCTATATTGATGAGACTGCCTGTCGTATTCGCTTTGGGCGTTTTCGCGGTCGGCATCTCGACGACGTGCCACCGCGCTATCTGTCGTGGATACTGACGAGCAGCAAGGGACTGAACTGCCGTGAGCGTCATGTTGTTGCATACCATCTCCACCGTCATCATGGGGTGCCTTATGAGCCGTCTGGCTCCAGCGTGCTGAATATTTCCTCTGTGGTATCGAGATCTCGCTGCATGGAGGGAATCACCCGATGAGTCCCATACAGAATATCCTCACCCGTCTGGAGCGCGTCAAGCCTCACGGGAGCTACCACACTGCCCGATGCCCTGTACACGAAGACAACCGCGAGAGCCTGAGCGTCTCCGAGGGGCAGGGCGGGAAGGTATTGCTCAAGTGTCACGCGGGCTGTGGGGTGTGTCAGATTGTCGAAGCCCTGGGGCTCACCATGTCCGATCTCTCCCCACCCAAAGAGAAGCCTGAGCCTGCTGTTTCCCGCCCGTCCCTGATCGCTCGCTACAGATACACCGATGAAAACGCCAAGCTACTTTTTGAGGCGCTACGCTACCAGCCCAAGGAGTTCAAGCAACGTGCTCCCGATGGGAAAGGCGGCTGGCTCTGGAGCCTTCAGGGAGTGCGCAGGGTGCCCTACAATCTCCCGAAGGTGATCGAGCAGGGCAAGAATGGCGGGACGGTCTTTGTCGTCGAGGGGGAGAAAGATGCCGATGCTCTGGTCGCGCTGGGGCTTGTGGCTACCACTAACGCGGCGGGCGCTGGCAAGTGGCAAGAAGGCTTCGGGAAGTATCTGGCGGGCGCTCATGTAGTCATTCTGCCAGACAATGATGAACCAGGCGCAAAGCATGTCCTTGAAGTCGCTGCGTCTTGCTTTGACCTCGCAGCCAGTGTGCGCATTGTGGAGCTGCCAGGACTGCCCCCAAAGGGGGATGTGAGCGACTGGCTGAAGAAAGAAGACGCGGCAAAAGAGAGGCTCCTGGAGATCGTCAAGGCTGTACCGGTGATGAAAAATATTTCAGGATTCCCCTTCCAAGGAACCGGCAAAACCCCCGAAAATACCCGAAATTCTCTTTCTGAATATGTGAACGCAGAAACTCCTCCGGTTTTTGCTTCTCCGCCTGTCTCCCTTGAGACCGAGCTGCTACCTGTAGCGACACTGACCCCTGAGATGGTGCCACCGCCACTGCGTGCTTGGCTCTGTGATATGGCACAGCGTCTCTCGTGTCCCTTGGAGTTTGTTGCTATTCCTGCTGTTGTTGCACTGGGTTCAGTGATCGGGCGTAAGGTCGGGATTCGCCCGAAAAAATACGATGACTGGCTTGAATATCCGAACCTCTGGGGGGCGATAATAGGTAGACCGGGGGCACTCAAAACGCCTGCGATCTCTGAGGCGCTCAAACCTTTACATAAACTAGAGATGCAGGCTCGGACGCAACATGAGATAGAAAAAGAAAACTATCTCGTATCTCAGATGATCTCGAAGGCAGATGGGGATGCGAGTAAAGACAAACTCAAAAGTCTAGCAAAGTCTAAAGACCCCAACCGTGAGGAGATGCGTAAGGCAGCAGTCCAGGCAATCCAAGGAGAGACCCAAGAGCCTCCCACTTGTGTGCGTCGGATCGTGAATGACACAACTGTCGAGAAGCTGGGAGAGCTGCTCCGAGAGAATCCCAATGGATTGCTCATGTACCGTGATGAGCTGACGGGATTTTTGCGCACGCTAGAACGGCAGGGCCATGAGTCAGATCGAGCGTTCTACCTGGAAGCCTGGAACGGTAAGGGCTGCTTTACCTACGACAGAATTGGGCGAGGTACTGTGTTTCTTCCCGCGCTTTGTCTCTCGTTGGTGGGGACAATTCAACCGGGGCCACTGTCGAGCTATCTGCGTGGAATATCAAATGAGAGCGGTGATGATGGATTTACGTCGCGTTTCCAGCTCTTAGTCTGGCCCGACCCCGTTGCCTATCGCCTTGTGGATCGCTACAGCAATACCGACGCGAAACAGGCAGCAGCTGCGGTTTTCGACTATCTCGCTACTTTGGCCGCTGTGCAAGTTCAGGCAGAGGTAGATGACGATGGGATTGCCTGGCTTCGATTCGCGCCCGAGGCGCAGCAGATGTTTTATGTCTGGCTGGAGGGATTGGAGCAGCGTATGCGAGGAACGGGGGAGACTCCACTCATGGAAACGCATCTCTCAAAATATCGCAAACTAATCCCTGCTCTGGCACTCATATTTCATCTTGTAGAGGTGATTGATGAGACATCGCCCATGGTTTCCAGCAAGGCTCTGGCGCGTGCATTGGACTGGGCACGATTTTTGGAGACACATGCTCGCCGGATCTATCAAGCAGTTGGGGAGGGTGATCCTGAAGCTTGCCATCGCCTTGGCCAGCGTATCAAGCAGAGCCAGAGCCTGCCTAACCCCTTTACCGTCCGCCAAGTTGTTCAGAAGCACTGGTCTGGACTCTCCACAACCGAGGAGGTGGAGAGAGCCGTCGCATTGCTGGAGGAGCGGGGCTGGGTGCATACGCGTGAGATCCAAAAAGCGGGAGGCGGGCGTCCTTCTGTCCAGGTATGGATTAACCCGGTCTTGCTCTCGGAGGCATTGGTGGCCAGCTCGCAGGGGGATCTTTCAGATTCTGCGATACCTACTACAGCGACGCTACAAAACCTACAAAAC
>JANNDD010000265.1:0-1885 GCA_031387365.1 Armatimonas sp.
CGGTACTCGCCGCCGCCAACCCCGACAAGGGCAGCAACACGCTCAAGGAAGTCGGCGGCACGGTTCCGCCCGATGAAGTGGCGCACAAGAAAGGCTCGGGCTATGGTATTGTCCGGCTGAACAAGAAGACCCGCGAGGCGACGTTTGAGATGTGGCGGCACGGTGGTGGGCAGTTCGAGGGCTTCCCGAAGACGATAAATGTGGGAGAGAAACGTGCATAAGAGAGTGATTTTGTTACTGGCGCTGGCCCTGCTTGCCAGCGGAGCCTGGGCACAACCACAGCCCGAGCGGCCTAATATTTTATGGATCGTCAGTGAGGACAACGCAGCGCAGTGGCTGGGCTGCTACGGCAACAAAGAGGCACAGACACCACGCTTGGATGCCCTGGCAAAGCAGAGCGTGCTCTTTGAGAAAGCCTATGCTAACGCGCCGGTCTGTGCCGTGTCGCGCTGTACGATTCTCAACGGAGCCTACTCGCCGACACTCGGGACACAGAACATGCGCTCGCGGCATGCGATTCCCACGGAGACGTTCAAGCCGTACGTTTCCTATTTAAGAGAACAGGGCTACTACTGCACCAACAACGCCAAGACGGACTATAACTTCAAGGGCAACGATAATTCGCTCTGGGATGTGTCATCCAACCAGGCACACTACAAAAATCGCCCGGCGGGAAAGCCGTTCTTTGCCGTTTTCAATATCGAGATCAGCCACGAGAGCAATCTCTTTCCGGCAAAGGTCAAGAGCAATCGCGAAAGTGGCCAGACGCCGCAGACACCGCGCCTTGATCCCAAGACGCTCTTTCTGCCACCCTATGTGCCGGATCTGCCCGAAATGCGCTCGGACTGGGCGATCTACCACGACACGATCACCGCCATGGACAAGCTCGTGGGCGCGAAGCTCGATGAGCTGGAGAAGAGCGGGCAGGCGGAGAACACGATTGTCTTCTACTACGCCGACCACGGTGGCCCGACACCGCGTGGCAAGCGCTATCTGGAAGACACGGGCGTGCATATTCCGTTGCTTGTCCATGTGCCCAAGAAGTGGCAGGCGCTCTCTCCGTTTACTCAAGGCCAGCGCGTGAGCGAGCTGGTCTCGTTTGTGGATTTTGCCCCGACGTTGCTCTCGCTCTGTGGCCTGAAAAAGCCCACGCAGATGCAGGGCCGGGCCTTTCTTGGCACCGAGCGCGTCGCTCCCAAACCAAACAGCACCGTCTTTCTCTACGCCGATCGTTTTGACGAGCTTTACGGCATGCGCCGCGCCGTCACTGATGGGCGCTTTAAGTACATCCGGCGCTTCATGCCCCACCTGCCGTCGGCGCCCTACAGCTACTACCAGATGGCGATCCCTGGCTGGGCCGCCTGGCAAAAGGCCTGGCAAGACGGTAAGCTCTCCGGTTACCACAAAGCGCTCTGGGAGCCCGCCGAGGCCACGGAGGAGCTCTTCGATACACAGAGCGATCCGTGGGAGATTAAGAACCTCGCACGTGAGCCTGCCCAGGCCAAACGGCTTGCAGCCATGCGCACGCAGCTCAAAGCCACCATGACTCAGGTACACGACACCGCGCTTGTGCCTGAGCCGATGTACGCCGAGCTGGCGGGAAACAACGCGACGATTCACGGCTACGTCAACAGCGCCGCCTTTCCGCTCACCGACGTTGTCGAGATCGCGTTTCTCGCCTCAGCGCGGGATACAAAGAACCTGCCCGCGCTCACCAAAGCGCTGAAATCTCCGCACCCGGTTATCCGTTACTGGGGCGCACTCGGCTGCGTCGCGCTGGGCAAGAGCGCGGCAGCGGCCACCGACGCGCTCACCCCGCTTCTCACCGACGAATCCGCGGCCAACCGAATCACTGCCGCCCACGCGCTCTTTGTGCTGGGGCAGA
>JANNDD010000680.1:0-2592 GCA_031387365.1 Armatimonas sp.
AGAGATAGAGCGCAAAGCCCAGCGCAACAGCCGCTTGCAGGCCCAGCTTCGCCCGCTCCGAGAGGCCCGCTTTATTTTGCTTTTTACGCGCCTTGCCCACATCATCGAGAACACCAATCATGCCGCCGCACAGAAAGACCAACAAGGTTGCAATCAGGTGCCAGCGCCGCGTTGGAGTGAGTAGCCCCGAGCCGTTCTCACTGGCACTCGTGCGCTCCCAGACCAACCAGCCTAGAGTGGCGACGCCTGTCGCCAGGAGAATCAGTAGGCCGCCCATTGTTGGGGTTCCGTGCTTAGCGAGGTGCTCTTTTGGCGCGTTTTCGCTAATCGGCTGGACTTTTTTAGCGGCGCGTAGCCGGGCGATAAGGCGCGGTCCTAGTGCCAGAACCAGCACAAAGGCGATGAGAAAGGGGATTCCCGGCAGGCTCATTCGTGTTTGCCTTCTGTCCAGTCCGGCTGAAGCGCTTTGACGACACGCTCTAGCTCTAGCGCTCGCGAGCCTTTCGCCAGAATCACATCGCCGTTTTGCGCGATAAAGGCAATCGCCTCAGCGGCTTGCTGCGTTTTCTCAAAGTAAAAGACATTGTTGCGATCAAAGCCCTCGGCGACGGCGGCGGCGGAGAGGAACGTGGTCTGCTCACCGACCAATACTAAGAGATCGAGCTTGAGCTTGGCCGCGACACGCCCGACCATGCGGTGCGCCTCCTCGGCGAAGCGCCCCAGCTCCTTCATCTCGCCCAGCACCGCGATGCGCTTGCCAGAGCCGCTGATTGGTGTCTCAGAGAGTGTCTGGAGCGCGCCGACCATGGAGTCTGGGGCGGCGTTGTAGCAGTCGGCGATAATGGTCGCGCCGCACGTGGCTGTGAGGGTCTCCAGGCGCATCGCGGGCGGCTCGAAGCGCAGGAGGGCTTTTGCGAGCGAGTCGAGCGGAATGCCCAGCGCTCCGCCCGCCGCGATTCCCAGGAGGGCATTTTGAATATTGAAGCGCCCCGCAGACGGCAAAAACGCTTTTTGCGTGCCCCACGGCGAGTGTACCGTGAAGCGCCAGCCGGTCTCGTGGCGGCTAATATCCGTGGCTTGCACATCCGCCTTGGTGTCTAAGGCGACCCTGAGCACGCGTCCACGTGATTTCGTTTCCAGTGTCTGCGCGAAGTCGTCGGTGGCCGGAAAGATCGAGATGCCGTCGCTGGGCAGCGCCTCGAAAAGCTCGGCTTTGGCATTGGCAATCGCCTGGCGGCTCCCGAGCAACTCGATGTGCGAGAGCCCAATGCCCGTGATAATCCCCACCGTCGGCTGCGAGATTCTTGCCAGCTCCGCGATCTGTCCAGCGCCGCGCATCCCCATCTCTAAGATCCACGCCGTAGATGTCTCTGAAGCGCCGAAGACTGTCTGCGGCACCCCGATCTCGTTATTAAAGTTCGCGCCGGACTTGGTCACCGAGAACATTGTCTCTAAAAGTGTCGCTGTCAGCTCTTTTGTGGTTGTCTTGCCGATGCTGCCCGTGATCCCGAGAACCGGTCCGGTGAACTTCTGGCGCACTGCCCGCGCCAGATCGCCTAGTGCCGCAGTCGTGTTCTTCGCCACGAGAACTGGCACGAACGCGGCGACATTATAGTCGGCGACAATGGCGACAGCGCCCGCCCCGATAGCCTGCACCACATAGTCGTGGCCATCGAAGTTCTCGCCCTTGAGCGCCACAAAGAGTGCACCCGGCTGGAGGGTTCGTGTGTCGGTTGAGATGCTCGTCAGAGGCAAGTCTTCTGCGGGGAGAGGCGCTCCAAGAGCCGCCGCCGCCTCACGGAGCGTTAGTGCGAAAGGCATTTTTCGATCTCCTCGCGTGCCACATCCTGGTCGGAGAAGGGGAACTTCTCGCGTCCAATGATCTGATAGTCTTCGTGGCCTTTTCCGGCAATCACAATCGTGTCGCCTTTTTGCGCCATACTTACAGCGAGCGCGATGGCCTTGCGCCGGTCCGCTTCCCGAAAGACACGGTTTCCCCCGGTTTCCCCCCCCGCCCCCGATAACGGGGGAGCCAGAATATCATCGAGAATCTTTTCTGGATCCTCGGTGCGTGGGTTATCGCTTGTGGCGATGGCGACATCCGAGAGAGTCTTTGCGAGCTGGCCCATAAGGGGGCGCTTGGTTTTATCGCGGTCCCCCCCGCAGCCAAAGACAGTGATCAGGCGGCCCGGTGTCAGCGGCCGCGCGGCGTTGAGCACATTCTCAACACCATCGGGGGTATGGGCATAGTCCACGAGAACCGCGAAGTCTTGTCCGGCTTGGACGGGATGAAAACGCCCCGGCACGGGCGGGCACGTGGCGAGACCAGCGGCGATTGTCTCGGGCGAGAAGCCCCGTGCGATGCCGTAGCCGATAGCTGCCAGCACGTTGCCAATCTGAAACGTCCCACCAAAGCCGAGCCGGACGATGACATCACCGATCGGGGTTTTTGCGGTGAATTTTAGAGAGTCTACGGCCAACTGAATGTCTTCCGGCATCATATCGGCGGGCAGCTTACCCGACGGTGAGTAGGTAAGTGTTTGGCGTGCCGTGGTGCTTTTTGCGTAGCGAGCGCCTGCGGCATCATCGGCG
>JANNDD010000335.1:0-6233 GCA_031387365.1 Armatimonas sp.
GAAGGAAAAGTACGTCGGGAATGCCGCACGGGTGCCGGGCAAGCTCCCGGAGGCCAAAGAGCATCGGCGGCGATTGGAGCAGTACTATGCTGCTGTTGAGATGATAGATGAGCAGGTGGCGCTGGTTCTCGACTACCTGGATGGAATTGGGGAGCTGGACAACACGCTGGTTGTCTACACGGGCGATCATGGGCACATGAACGGCCACCACGGTCTGTACTTTAAGGGCAACGGGACGCATCCGCCAAACTTCTACGACGAGAGCATCCAGGTGCCGTGTGTCCTGCGCTGGCCTGGGCAGATCGCCCCCGGCACGGTGAGCGCCGCGCCTGCAAGCCACTGTGATCTCTTTCAGACGCTTCTTGGAGCCGCGGGCGTCTCGGTAAACAACTACGATGGCCCCGGACGCAATTATCTCGGTTTGCTAGGAAATGCTGTGGACAGGACGTGGACCGACGCGAGCTTTTGCGAGTACGGCACGGCGCGGATGATTCGGACGGCAAAATGGAAATTAATCGTCCGCTACGCCCCGCAAGCCACCGGCGATGAGCTTTATGATTTAGAGCGCGATCCGCGTGAAACAAAAAACGTGCTCAGTGATCCCAAGAACGCCGCAACGGTGAAAGAGCTACGAGAGCGGCTGGACACGTTCTTTGCCAAGTACACCCAGCCCGGACGCGATGGTCGCGAGATCGCCGCGAAGACCCCGGACTATTTCAATGAAAGCAAGCTCTGGAGCTAGCCGCCGATTTTAATCGGTGTTCCCGACGTTTGCAAAAAGTCGTGCCAAGCGGTGCGCGTGTTCGTCGTAGGCGGCCTGGAAGATCTCGGTGCTGCGCTCGGCGCCGATGGCGACTGCACCCGCGAGGGCCAGCGGCGGCTTTCCGGCTTCGGTGAGCAGCTTGGCCGTCTCCGCCTTCATGCAGTTGATCAGCATCGCGCCCCCCACGGTAGAACCCGGCGCAACCTTCATCTCCATTCCCGGAATCTGCACCATCGCATCGCCGACAGGAGCGCCCGTGTCCAGAACAATCTGGGCGAAGTCCATCAGTTTCTTGCCATCGGTGCGCTTGCTCGCTGATGCCTCCGCGTGGACTTTGGAGACAATCGCCACCACTGGAATCCCGCGCTGCTGAAAAAGCTCGGCGAGCTCTACCGGCACCAAGCTGCACCCCGACGACGAGATAATCAGCGCGGAGTCCGTGTTCTTGAGATCGAAGTTACGCAGGATCTGCGCCGCCAGCCCGGAGACATTCTCCAGAAACATCGCCTGGCGCTGCCCGTTAGCCCCAACCACTAGGTTATGAAAGCTGAGCGAGAGCTCCACCAGGGGATTCCAGCCGGGGTAGGAGCCGTAGCGCGGCCACATCTCCTCGACCATCATGCGGCTATGGCCGGAGCCGAAAACGTGCACCATGCGCCCGGTCAGGATCGTCGAGGCGAAGAGTGCGGCGGCTTGCTGCATCGCCGCCTCTTGCGCCGCGACGGTCTCGACCATCTGATGGCACGCTTGCAAATAGGAAAGGGTAGGACTCACGCCCTACCCTTTCGCCATCATCCCCGCTTATCCCTTTTTCTGGGTTGTCTCTATGGCTAGCTCCGCCAGTCCCAGAGGTAGTTCCGCTTTCTCTTTGGCATCTTTGGAGGGCAGCTTCTCCGTCTGGGCCATGATAGAGCGCAGAAGTGCCGCCGTCTCCGTGAGCTTGCCCTGCTTAAGCTTGGATCCCATACGGAAAATGGTGAACAGAAACGTGAGGCCCGCCTCACCATTCGGATCGGATTTAAGCCCCGGGTCTTTTCGGGCCAGTATGGTGAGCTTCTGAATGAGCTGTTCCAGCACGGGCTCGTTCTTCTGCTCAATCGCCTGTTCCATTAGGTCGGAGAGCTTGGCATTGTGCTTCTTGCCAGGAAGGGTTGCAGCAAGCTGGATTGCCTGAGGGAACAGTCCTAGAGCACCGTAGCAGGTCACTCGCATCTGGCGAAGCTCGTCTTGATCCGCTTTCTTAGGGAAGAGTGCTGGGAGCTTCTCCGTGAGAGCTTTTGCTTCCGCTTGCATGCCAAGGCTCGCCATCGCGCCGATATGACCGTGGAGAAGCCCCGGTGTCTTGTCTTTGTCGGCCAGCGAGATCCCGAGTGCGCGTCGCATTGTCGTTTTCGCCTGCACGAGGTTGGTATTCTTACGAGCCAGCGCCACTTTTCGCAGAGCCGTCGCGCGACTCGACGCGGTGCCAAGCTGCGGTGCGAGCTGCTCCGCCGCGTCCGGATCGCCGTAGTCCGCCAAGTTATAGACCGTCAGGATAAAGAAGCTGGAGGCCGCGCCGTCTGTCCTCTTGATATTCGGGGCAATCTCGCGTAGCAGTGTTCGCGCCGCCTTGTCATCGCCCGCACTGTGATATGTTGCAGCCAGCTCACGGAGGCTCTCGTACTTGAGGTTCTCAAACTGGCGGCTGTCTTGTGCTAGGTTCTCCGCGGATTTCTTCAGCTCGGCAAACTGCACCGCTGCTCCCTCTGTGTCGCCCGCCTTGTAGAGAGCGATCGCTAGCTTTGCATGATCCAGTGCACCGTCTTCGTTGGTATTGAACGTGGGAATTAAGGCTTTCGCCTCCGCCGCACGTGCCGCCGCTCCCGCGTTGTCACCTGCATATTTTCGGATCGCACCGCAGCGTGCCAGCAAGAGTACTCGCTCATTTTTCTCTGTGAGTGTGAGGGCGAGCGCCTCGGACTTCGCCGCCAGCTCCAGAAGTGCTGCATGAAGCGGCGTGACATCCTGTGTGGCGACGGCGCAGAAAAGGGCGGGGGGACAGCTGAAAAACATAGTTATTGATTCCTCTACCCACCAGGATACCAGAGCTTCGTTACGCCAGCGTTACGAGACACTCCAGCCACCGTCCACGGTGAGTGTCTGCCCCGTGATCTGCGCGGCGCTCTCGCTCAGTAAGAAGAGCGCCGCTTTTGCGATCTCATCGGCATCAAGTAAATCCTCGGCGAGGGGCTGCTTGGTGCGCATCAGCTCCATAATCTCCGCATCGCCCTGCGCCCGCTGGCTCATGGGCGTGCGTACCAGCCCCGGCGCGACGGCGTTCACCCGAATCTTCTGCGGCGCGTAGTACGATGCCAGCGTCGTTACCAAGCTCAATATCGCCCCTTTTGAGGCCGCATAGGCGTGGGTCGCAAACTTCCCCGGCTCCGGGTGCGTCGCCAAAACCGACCCCGTGAGTACGAGGCTCCCGCCGCCGCCCTGCGCCAGAAACTGCGTCAACGCGGCGCGGGCCACAAAGAAAGTCGTGTCTAGATTCAAAGAAAACGTCTGCCGCCAGCCCTCATCGGTGCAGGCATCCAGCGGCCCATCGCCAAAGCGCCGCCCGGAGCCGCCTACCACGCAGAACACGCCATCAATGCTCCCTAGCGCCTCCACACATGCCGCCACCGCCGCATCCGCCTGCGCCGAGTCCGTCAGATCGGCGGCTAAATAAGGCACGTTAAGCAACGCGCAGTCATCAGCATTCAGGCTCGTCACAAAAACTCTATGCCCCGCTGCCAGAGCCAGCCGCACCGTCGCCGCCGCGATTCCCGTCGCGCCCGTAATGAGAAGGTTCATTGCATCGGGTTATACCCCAGACGGTAAACGTCCCGCTATGGGGCGTCGTACCTCCGCCGCCTCGCTTCGCTCGGGGTTATGGAGGGGCTAGGTTTGTTCGCGGGAAAAATAGAAAGGAAGAAAGCATTTCTGTCGCTTAGCATACTGAAAGCGCACTCGCCACTGCCCATACCTATCATAGGTGTAGCTGAGAAGTAGCTCCATCTTGCCTGGGGAACCGCTGAAGTAGAGTCCTTCCAGACAGGAATCTTCTTGTGGCTCCCGTACAAACGCCCCGATGTAGCGTGTGGCCGCCTCAAGAAGCGAGTGAAGCTGTGGCAGAGCCAGCTCCACAAAAGGGAGGTGAGTGGTATCAAAGCCCTCAGGCGTGCCGGGGAGCTCGATTTCTAGGGGGAAGAGGAGCGGGTCAGGAGCAAGTCCAAGATCGCTTGCCTCCAAGCGTGCAAACCAGGCACTCTCGCTCGGCCAGTAGGTTAGTTTCTCCGAAATTGGCATGACTGTCTTAGTGTACAATACGCCGTGGCAATCGAGCACTTTGAGCGTCCCTTCACCGACGAAGAGTGGGCAGAACTGGCACAGCAGATCAGCCGACTTGAGGAATCCGAAGAGAAGAACCATGTGGATATCTTGGAGCCAGTGCTTCTCTGGTTTGAGACATTCCTGGATAGTCTCGCTTCCTGGTTCCTCGTGCCTGTGCTTGTTCTTGGATTTACTGCCTGGTTTGGTTTGGGAGTCGGCGTTCTAGCCGGGCTGGCGCTTATCATGCTTCGAATTGCCTATCCACGCCAGTTTAAAGTGCGTCGGCAGGATCGTGAGCGTGACGAAAAAGCGCACGTGCGTCGTGTCTCAATGCTTCGCGCGGCACAGGCGGAGGGCGTGATACACAGCGTTCGTATCACGACCGATGCGTTCGTTGAGTTGAGTGGAAACGATATTTTCGCAGGTGAGTATCTGGCCGGATTCTGTCGTATTGCAGAAAACCGTTGGCTCTTGCTTGCCCCTGTCGAGGACTGGCATTCTGAGATTGTCCTGAGCTGGCACGCTGGTCGGTGGCCCAATTGGGTTTCGTCTGTGGGCGAGGAACTGACACCGATTGCAGAATGCGACTGGATTGAGTTACTCGCAGACGATCGGATAAATCACGGCGATCTGTTTGAACTGTCGCTGGACGAGCTTCTCACGGCGACTCCTGAACTATTGGAGAGCACCCGGCGCGGGAATTTGTTCTCGTCTCCGGGACGGTAAACGTCCGGCAATAGTGCGCTTCGCGCCGCGCCTTCGGCGGAATTTATCCCGACGAGTAATGAGGAGGCGGCGCGAAGCGCCCTATTGCCGGACGTTTACCGTCCACGCGAACGCGCCCCATAGCCGGATGATCTCCATCCCGGCTAGCCGGATTGTTTGTAGAGCGCCTGAAGCTGTGACGGCGTGACGGCAACGAAGTCGTCGCCGAGGATTTCCATAGTTTTCTTCAGATCGCCGAGCTTGGAGCCCCAGTTCCAGATGAAGGCGTTAATGAACGCCGGGCGGTTTTGACCGGCGCACTCCCGAATTTGCTGGGCAAAGTGCTCGGGGCCGCTGCCGCTGGTGGCGGCGCGGAAGATGCTCTGGCCGGTGGGGAGGGTGTAGGTGAGTTCGTGGTAGTTGGTGATCCCGGAATGGCCGTAGTCGGGGAGAAGATAGTTGGTCTGTGGCATTAACTGTCCGACACGCGCGATATCGGCGGCGTCCACATCCATCAGGCGGACGGTGTTCATGTCCATCTTTGCCATGTACTCTTGAGTGCGCCCGTAGAAGTAGCGAAACGCGGCGTCGCGGTCTTTAGGACTGAGTGCCGTACCCCACGACGGTGGGTAGATATAGGCCACGCCAGAAACGTCGCAGATGAACTCGTCGTTGGGGGTTGCGTGCTCGTAGTACCAGCGTGCCCACGTGGGAGCCAGATCAATCAGTGTCGGCCCCATGCCCCAGCCGACCGGAATCTGGCCGCGTACCGGGTCCTCGAAGTAGCGCCGGAAGTAGCCACGCCAGGTGCAGAGGTTGTCGCCGTCGCTCATGGTGAAGCAGACATAGACCTTGCTCGGGTCGAACTTGGGCGGCGCGGGGCGCGGCTTCTGCGTCAGCTTTGTCGCGGGGACGCCGCTGTGTACCGAGAGATTCGTGATCAGATCGCTCACCAGCGTGATCTTGCCGAATCGACTTCCCAGCGCCACGCCATCGTCTTCTTGCAGGCCCATCCCATCGCCGTGCCACCAGAACCCGCGCACCACGGCTCCGAGCGGAAGCTTGGCGAGGTAGGCCCTCAGCTCCTCCAGCTCCGCCGCCATGTCCGCGCCGGGCAGGTGCGCCGCCTTCGGCCCGGTGATCCAGAACACCGACGCCTTCGACGCGATCAAATGATCCAGCCCGCCCTGGTCGAAGCGCGACGGATCAAGGCTACAGGTGAGATACGGGTCTTGCTTGGCGATGAGCTTGGTACGGATATAGCGCAGCGCGGCTTTGTTGCATAACGGGCTAACCCGTATTTTTATCAGGTAGCTACAGGCACGGTTCTGGCAATCATGAAAAGCTGTGAAACGAAACAAAACAACCAAAGAGCCTAAACCCAAAGGGAAAAAGACTTCTTACCGCACCC
>JANNDD010000348.1:0-1209 GCA_031387365.1 Armatimonas sp.
CTGGGTATCGTCGGTGGGGTTGTGGCGAAGCGTCGTAAGTAATCGCCCCGATCAGATAAGCCGCCCCGATCAGAACGGGGCGTCTGGAGAGCTAAAGCTATGAAGGCCGCTGGCGAAGGTTTGCACCTTCGCACGGCCATACCGATCTCCGAATTCTTAGGGGCGGCACGCCTTTCGCAGCCGCAGGCTCTCCAGCACCGCCGTTCTGATCGGCGGTGCTCCAGGACGAGAGGGCACACGGACTTTGTTTCGGCTGTGAACAGTAGAAGCGGCCAAAGGCCCGGCTTGTCACCCGCCTCCCTTTTCCTGTACGATGGCAGGCAAGATGAAAGCTTTTTTTGCTCTGCTCAGCGCCGCGCTCGTGCTCGCCGCCCCCTTCTCTCTCTTCCCCCGCCCGGCGGGGGCTAGGGGGCAGGCGGGGGCCAAGACGCAAGCACAGAAACCCAATATCGTCCTGATCTTCATTGACGACATGGGCTACGGCGATATCGGGCCGTTTGGCTCGACCAAGAACCGCACCCCGAATTTGGACAAGATGGCTCGCGACGGCATGAAGCTGACGTCGTTCTATGCCGCGCCGGTCTGCTCGGTCTCGCGGGCGCAGGTGCTCACGGGCTGCTACGGAGTGCGTGTCTCGATTCCGGGGGTGTTCTTTCCGGGTGAGAAAAACGGCATCAACAAAGACGAGCACACGGTGGCGGAGCTGCTGAAAGAGCAAGGCTACGCCACCATGTGCATTGGCAAGTGGCACCTCGGGGACCAGCCGGAGTTTCTGCCCACGCGCCACGGCTTCGACCACTACTTTGGTCTGCCCTACTCCAACGACATGCTCAAGAAAGCCAAAGGCGGCACGCAGCCCGTGGTGCCGCTCCTGCGCGACGATAAAGTGATCGAGCTACTCACCGGCGAGGAGCAGAGCCGCCTCACGGAGCGCTACACCGACGAGGCCGTGAAGTTCATCACGGATAACCAGAAGAAGCCGTTTTTTCTCTATCTCCCCCATACCGCGATTCACACCCCGATCCATCCCGGCGCACAGTTTCAGGGCAAGTCCGCCAACGGGCGCGTCGGCGACTGGGTGGAGGAAGTGGACTGGAGTGTCGGGCGGGTGCGGGAGACACTGGCCAAGCTCGGGCTGGATAAAAACACCCTCGTGGTCTTCACCAGCGACAACGGTCCGTGGCTCACCAAGGGCGCGGACGGCGGGAG
>JANNDD010000385.1:0-2970 GCA_031387365.1 Armatimonas sp.
CCAGCAGCGCCGCGCGGTCCGCTTCGGGCGCCATGGCAAAGCGGGTTTCGGGTGCGTTCATTCGATTCCGCGCAGGCTTGGAGGAGAGATGTTGATGATGAGTATCACTTACATTATTGGGTGTTAGGTAATTATATTGAATTTGCTTCTGTAGATGTTCACAATGCTTTTGATATTCCTGAATGATTACTGTCAGTAATACTTATTTGGGACCTATAGTTGTTGGGATAAGGACGGAACCATTTTATACAGGCAGAACTACCTGGAAAACGGTCAATATGGCAGTAGTCGCTTCTTCACCTTTACATCGCCCGTCGGGTCTTCGATCATGTTTTGCCCGTCTTCATCTGCGCCCCACCAACCTCACTGCCTAATATCTGATCCTCGCCGCCCCAGCTCGCCGCCGACTCCCGGCCCGCCTTGCCCTCACTGGTAGGAAGCTGGCTCACCTCATCGTCCACGAGCTGTGAGTCGCCCCACGGATCAACCGGCCTCGGTGGGGGAGCCTGCGCCTTCATCCCACCACGCACTGGCTGCGCGGGCTGCTTGTCCCAGTCAATGTCCTGAAGCTCCTCGCCTGCGCCGTTGTGCTTGCCCTTACTCGAAATCCCAAATCCTGATGCCATCTCGTCTTTCCTCTTTCCGCACCGTGGCCGCTTTTAGGGCGCGAGCCCACGCTGCCGAGTCTATCCCGATTATAGCGCCTTTGCTGGGGCAATACAAACAAATGTTTGATATACTGCAAAAGCATGGGACAAAGAAGAAAAGAAGAACCTCGTGAATTGACGCAGCTCGTCCGTGAGCTGTGCCCAAGCTACGGCGACGACGAAGACGATCAGGACGAGCTGGAGCGCATTGCCGACCAGAGCAAACCGACGCGCATCCTGCACCGGGGGCCACTCACCGAAGACGAGAAAAGCGATGTCGTCAACTGGATGGTTCAGCGTATCCGCTGCCTGGCCCGCATCCCCGAAGAACGCGCCCCGACCGAGCTGGAGATGTTTGTCGCCACAACCATGATGCTGTGCCTCATCGTCATCATAGACAACCCCAAGCGCCCCGACGACGACGGCGCGGCCTTCTTCGATCTTTCGGAGATCGCCGTGAGCATGGACATTATCTTGATCACCCCAAGTGCGGGCCGTGCCTTTGTCCGCAAGGTCAGCCACGAGCTCGCCCAGCGTCTCATGATCGCCGAAGTCTCCGCCGAGGTTTTCTGGGCTTCTGAAGTGCACATCGAAGGCCCTGGTTGGGACAACGAACGCGAGCGCCACAAGCTCGCGGTGCGTGTCGAGGATCGGCTGGTGTGCGAAGAGTAGGAGGTGATGAGGACAGTAGGAGGTAATGCGGACAGGCTTGACGAAGTAGGAATGGTCGTGGAAATGAACCGTAAGATTAGTGCCCGTTTTGCGCTTGGCCTCATTGCCGGGTTATGCCTTTTGGTTTGGGGCTTTATGTCCTTACCGCAGTGGATCGCGAGCCTCCAGCCAGAGCCTAAAGTCAAAATTATCATCTCGCTAGAGCAGTATAAGAAGATCAAAGAGGGGATGACGATCTCCGAGGTGCAAGCGATCGTTGGAAGTCCTGGTGAAGTAGCGGGGGCAGGCTCGATTAACAATACCCAGTGGGTTCGTTATTCTTGGAAGAATAAACCTCTGGTTACCTATGCCTCGATCAATTTTCTCAACGGACGGGTCGCTCAGCGTGAGCAGCAAGGGCTGAAGTAGAGAATCCAATCTCCGCGTAGGAAATTGCGGACTGCTTAGCGAAATAGAGGGCACGAGTTTTTCGTTTCTAGGGCTGGTTCCGCGCGGAATGCAGCTAATTGTAGAAAATGTTGCTTTTGTAGAAAACGAAGATGGCTATACTGAAGAAGTTCTGGAAGGATTTTGGGTTCACACCAAATCCGGCGCAGGAGAAGGCGATTCGGCACCTGAGTGGGCCGCTGTACCTGCCTGCGGGGCCGGGATCAGGAAAGACGCGGGTGTTGCTCTGGCGAACCCTGAACCAGATCGCGATGCAGGGACACAATCCTGATGAGATCTTCTTGGCAACGTTCACGGAGAAGGCGGCGGCGCAGCTTCGTGAGGGCATTCGGGTGCTTCTTGGGGCGGTGAGCAATGTCACCAAGCAGCCCTACGACTTGGAGCGGATGTATGTTGGGACGGTACACTCGCTCTGCCAGCGCATCATCAAAGATCGGCGCTTCTACGAAGGGCGACGGGCGGCACGTGCGCCGCAAGTGCTTGATGATCTGGAGCAGTACTTCACGATCTACCGTCGGAGCCGCTGGGAGGCACTGACGGCGGGGCTGATGCTAGGAGAGGAGCCTACCAAAGAGATCAACCAGCTTTTCGAGACGAGGGGTTCGTCGCGCTTCGAGGCGGCGAACAACTGCATCGGGCTGTTCAATCGGCTTTCGGAGGAGTGCCTCGGGCCAGATGACTGGCGCGGCGTGGATCTCGATCCGCTGCTCAAAGAGCTACTCGTTGCCTACGAGCGCTACCGGGCGAACTTGCTCACCGCTCCGGTGCAGACGGACTTCTCGCTCCTCCAGCAAGAGGCGCTCCGAGTCGTGCAGAACTACAAGGGCGAGCCTCTCTTCAAGCACGTGATCGTGGATGAGTACCAGGATACCAACACGATCCAGGAGCGGCTGTATTTCGCGCTGGCGGCTCAGACACAGAATCTCTGTGTGGTCGGGGACGATGACCAGGCACTGTATCGGTTCCGGGGCGCAACGGTCGAGAACTTTGTGCAGTTCCCGAAGCGCTGCCGTGAGGCGTGGGGAATCGAGCCGACGAAGATCCCGCTGGCGACCAACTACCGCTCACGTAAGCAGATCGTGGATTTCTACACGGGCTTCATGGACTGGGCCGACTGGAGCGAGCATGGCAACAAGGGCGGACGGGTCGGAGCCTCGCCGGGCGACTACTACCGGGTGCCCGACAAGGGGATTCATCCGCACAG
>JANNDD010000396.1:0-2181 GCA_031387365.1 Armatimonas sp.
GGAAACCCGCGCCACAAATATTGTGGGCTTAGCATTATTTTTCACACTCAGCAGGTACTCGGCGCAAACTCCTGTAAACCATAGCGGTGAGTGGAGTCTCGATTCGGGTGGCAGGCTCACACTAACGGGAAGCAGCTCGGATGGCACTCGGGTCTCTTTCACCATGACGGTCATAACCATCAATGACACGACACTGGAGGTGGAACTTTCGGATGGTACGAGGGTTGGGTACACCAAGGTTGCCGTGGCATCTACCCCGACGCCAACACCAACACCAACTCCAACTCCCACCCCGACTCCCACCCCGACGCCAACGCCTCGGCCCACTATCAAGAGAACCTACAGATTTACCGGAACCGGACAGAGCTTTTTGGTACCTGCGGGTGTCACCTCGATCAACATCAAGATGTGGGGCGCAGGCGGCGCGTCTGCGGGTGGTTCGGGGGCCTTCATCAGTGGCACTCACACCGTCACGCCAGGAGAGACGCTGGATATCTACGTCGGGCAGGGCGGTCTGTCCGCACCACTGGGAACCACGTCTCCGGCGACCTTCGGGAATGGAGGAACAGGAACGTCCCCGTTTAGCACAGGGGGATCTCACGAGGCAGGCGGTGGTGGCGGGCACACCGTCATTACGCGAGCTTTCGCAGGCATAGCCGTTGTCGGGGCCGGTGGCGGCGGGAGCGAGTCCGTCGGCGGTGGCGGCGGCCTTGCAACAGGTTTAAGTAATATCGGCTTGAACGAAGGCCAGGGAGGCACCCAGAGCGCAGGAGGAGCGGGAGGAGGGACGGGACAACCCGGAGGCAGTCTCTTTGGCGGCAACGGCGGCGGCGGCGGCGGTGGCGCGGGCTACTTTGGCGGCGGCGGCGGCGGCACTCCAAGCTCCCCGGGTGGTGGCGGCGGCGGCTCGTCGTTCACGTCCCTGTTGACCAGCTTTGTAGGTGCCACAGGTGCCAACGGCAACGCCACCGGTATTGCCCCAGGCGGCGCAACGGACCCGGATTATGTCGCGGGAGTCGGGGGGGGCGGTGCCTACAACCAGCCCGGCGGCCATGGCTACGTCGTTATCTCCTACCTAGGATAGAAAATCGGCCCCGCGTCCGGCATTCGGGCGCGGGGCTTTTCTCGCATCGAGCTTCCCCTCTCTACAATAAATCTTGACAGGAACCTTTTTGCAGGTTAAACTGTCGCAATAGTCGGGATGGCATCTTAAATGCCTCTCAAGAACGAGACACACAGTTTGAGCTCAAGGAAGGGTCAGCAGGTCGTCTTGTGCGTATCCGCTTTCATTAACTTGACCTTGCTGGATCATCAGTCCAGCGCACTTTGTTTATGCCAGAGAGGATAGTTATGTCTCATCAAATCAATCACTCGGGGAACAACCGCCGAGTCTTCACGCTCATCGAGCTTCTCGTCGTCATCGCGATCATCGCGATTCTCGCCGCCATTCTCTTTCCTGTTTTCGCCCAGGCGCGCGCCAAGGCCCGCTCCATTACCTGCGTCAGCAATGTCAAGCAGGTAGCCCTCGGTGTTCTGATGTACGTTCAGGACTACGACGAGATGCTCCCGCAGCTCGACAACGACCGCACTGGTCAGAATACCGCCGCTAGTCACACCCCGGACTGGGGCAATCCTGGTAATGTCCAGACCTGGGGCAACCACATGTTCCTCGGTGTCGTTCAGCCCTATCTCAAGAACTGGCAGATAACCGTCTGCCCTGAAGCGGGCAAGACCAACTGGCAGACCGCCATCCCCAACCCCGGTGTTGCAGGTATCGCCTACATCAAGGCAATGGACGATGCGGGCTACTACGACAGCGCTTTCAGCAAGATCGCCATCAATATTCTTCTGGTTGAGTGGGGTGCTCGCAGTGCAACTGCCGCCATTCAGCGTCCTGCCGAGACCGTGCTACTCGTTGCGGACTCTGTCTGGGACAACACGGGAATCTCCATCTCCCAGGCGGTGGGTAACACAGGTGTCTGGCCGGAGAACGTGCCCGGTGGCTGTGTGGGTCTGGGAGGACAGGGCTGGACCTGGTACCTGCACTCCAATACCAAGGGCCGTGGCGGAAGCCGCGCCGCCGTGGAGTCGGGCCGCGCCAATGTCGCATTTGCCGATGGTCACGTGAAGTCCATGGTTCACAACGACCTGGAGCGCTGCGACTTTAGCACCACCGCCAAC
>JANNDD010000417.1:0-2191 GCA_031387365.1 Armatimonas sp.
GGGCCTTCTGGCTTCAAGGTGACACTGTTTCGAGACAAGCTCACGTCGGCAGATTCGCTTCGTGCGCGTGGGCTTTCTGCGTCTCAGATTGCGGGAGTGCAGTTTGTGGTTCGGGAAGGACGCATCACCAACAAGCAGTACCGGGAGCTAACCCCGATGTCAGATGAGGCGGCGAGGCGGGAGCTGAATGAACTGGTAGAGAAGGGGCTACTGCGACGGGAAGGGTCTGGTAGAAGCGTCTTTTACATCATCCTAGGAGCAACTTCTTAGCGCCCTAGTTGGCGATTCTGTTGGCGATTAGATGAGGGTTTCCAGATGGGAGGCTTTAAATCGTTGGCGATTCTGTTGGCGATTAGAGCGGTGCGTAGCGGCTTGACCTGAGTACAGGACAGCGTACAGCGAGCCTCACCAGTAAAGGTTTGGATTTCCATCACCAAAGCCATCCACTTCAGCAAAGCCATCCACTTCAAGGAAACAGTCATGGCTAGCGGCAATGCCCATGAGCCCAACCAAACAGGTGGCCAAAAAGTGTAGTTTAGTGTCGTTTCTGGTCATGTCTCAGACACCTCAATCTCTCGATGAAGTAGCCCTTGCTGATGTAGAGATGTAGAAAGTTATTGACCAAGACCTACAGCCCTACTTCAGCAGCGGCGTTTTCGCGGAAGAGCGAGCCCTCTCGGATGTAGCGTCGCAGGATTGGCAGGCTCTTATGGCCCGTCTGCCCCTGTATCACGCGCTCGGAAACCCCCGCCATCGCTGCCGCCGTCGCCAGTCCCGCCCGCAAGCTATGCCCGGCGTAGCTGGCCGCATCCACACCAGTCGCCGCCACCGCTCGCTTCACTACCAGAGCCACCGTGCGGTCACCCAGCCGCCCCTCCAAAACCTTGCCGTGCCGGTTTACCTGCCGGAACAGTGGCCCCTCCGTGATCTTCGCTCTTGCTTTCCAGGCTCTCAGAGAGCGCACGGGGCAGGTCGCCAGCTTGGAGCCATAGGGAATGCCTATTTTACGCCCTTGCCCCTCCTGGTCGGTCTTACTGCGCCGAATGGTGACGACAAGGCCGTCGCTGGTCTCGACGACATCGGCGACATCGAGGCCCACCAGCTCGCTCCGGCGCATCGCCCCCGCGAAGCCCAGCAGCAAGAGCGCTCGATCCCGGCAGGCGATCAGACGATCACTCGGCAGCTCGTCATCGTCTCTGGTCTCCTTGGCCTTCTCTTCTTCGCCCTTACCCTTTGCCACCTCCTTGGGTAGGTGCTCCATCATGGCCCGGAGAGCGGGCATGAGCACGGGAGCCTTCCCCTGGGCAGCGACTCCCTTACTCCTACGGATTCCCTGCCAGGTAGCGCGAACGAGCGCGGTCTTGGTGGGGCTGTCGTCATAGCCCGCCGCCGCGTGCGCCTGGGAGATACTACTAATGCGCCGCTGGATGGTGCTTGTCTTTAGCCCTCGCGCCAGGTGGGTGATGTAGAGCGCGACGGTTTCCGGTGTCGCCGGTAGTGACTCGCGTCTCTGGATCTTGCACCAGTCTGTGAAGTCCTTCCAATCGCTCTTGTAGGCGCGGACCGTATTCTTGGCCTTGGCGTCCTGGATATAGTCCCGCGCCTCTTGGGTCAGCTTAGCGACTTCGGCTAGCTCCGCTCCAGCACCCACCTCGACGACAGGCACGAGCTCACTACCCGCCGTTCCAAAGCTCGCGTTTTCGCCGTTTCCGTTCTCCATAAATGTAAGTTCGCCACCCCGTTCGGGGTTTCCTTCTTAGTACCGATAAAGTAAACTTATCGGTAACTAGAAACGACTAAGGGGGATGGAGTCGCCGGGCTTGGAAATCCCTCCAGCTTCGCTCGTTCTCCCGATTTTGGCGATTTGCCTCTGTAGGCCCTCTGGTGGCGATTCTAGGGGCGATACCTCCCGGAAAGGGAATCGCTCCACCCAAGAGACCGTAGAAATGGCCAAAACGCGGCAAATCGAGATAGGACTGGCAGGTATAGATCAGACAGTCTTATGGAAATCGGCTTTCCTAACCTCTATTTTGGCTGGTATTCTGGCATGGCTTTCTGGTTATCTGGTCTGTAAATCTGGTATGCCAGTCTGGCATTCTGGCTATATGGTATACTCTAGGCACGAAAACACCCCAGATAAGGGCTCGGCGTTTTGGTGGAGACAAGGCTCTAGGAGCAGAGCTTTTTCAGG
>JANNDD010000524.1:0-3025 GCA_031387365.1 Armatimonas sp.
CTACGAAGAGGCGCTGGGTATGCTGTATCAGGGAAACATCAATCCGTTTTGGGACTCTGCTGATCCCGATGGCCAGCGTTGGACACCTGAGCTTCTTCGGCTAGCCATTGCCTCTGAAGGTTGTTTGGATGAATCCGTCGATCAGGGGTATCGTGCGGCCCCTGTGACGGCAAAGGTTGAGAAAAGCTTCGCGGAGTATTATCGTTTCGATTGGCTTTCCGAAGAGTATCCTCATTTTGGGGAATATACGATTGTTGATTATGCAGGAATAATTCATTGTGATCTGCCTCTTACGAACCCTGACCCTAAATTGGACTACACGGAAGATTTTGTCAGTTCCTTAACACTTCGAATGTTTGTACGCCGAGTTCTCAGTGGCCTCGCACTAGAGCTCTCGATGATTCACTGTATGTAATGTTATAGGAGCCCGGTACGGGCTTTGCGGCGCGAAGCGCCATTGCAGACGCCGGTTTCAACCGGCGACGATGGTGGGAAAAGAGCGTCCCAAGGACGCGCAGAACACAACACGCTCTGCGCGTCCTCGGGACGCTCCCAACCCTGTGCCGGGGATTTCTAATCCGCGGCGGGCTTTTCTGCAATTGTGATGCCTAGCTCCTTGAGCTGCTCGGGCTCCACTTCGGAGGGGGCATCCATCATGGGGTCGTAGCCGCCGCCCATCTTGGGGAAGGCAATCACCTCGCGGATGTTCTCTTCGTCGCAGAGGAGCATGATGAGGCGGTCCAGACCCGGTGCCATCCCGGCGTGGGGCGGTGCGCCCAGCGCGAAGGCGTCGAGCATGTGCCCGAAGCGGCTCTGGATCTGCTCGGGAGTCAGGCCCATCTTCTCGAAGACCTTCACCTGGATCTCCGGGACATGGATACGAACCGCGCCCGACGCGCACTCGGTGCCGTTGCAGACCATGTCGTAGCACTGGGCGCGCATCGCCAGCGGGTCGGTTTCGAATTTTTCTAAGTCCTCGGCCTGGGGCATCGCAAACGGATTGTGCGCGAACGTCAGCTTGCCGGTCTCTTCGTCTTTCTCGAAGACCGGGAAGTCCACGATCCAGCAGTAGGCGAGCTTGTTCTTATCAATCAGCCCCAGCTTGCCCCCGATAAAGCGGCGCAGACGGTCGAGCACCTTGGCGACCGTCTCCGGCTGGTCGGCGATAAAGCCCACTAGGTCGCCCGGTTGCGCCTCAGCGGCGGCAACTAGCGCTTCTTTCTCGGTGTCACTTAAAAACTTCGCGACGGGGCCACGGGTCGCCTTGCCTTCTTCGTCTACCAGGAAGTAGGCCATCCCCTTTGCGCCCCAGTCGCGGCTGAGGTTACCCAGCTCATCCATCTCGCGGCGCGGGATGCTCGCACCACCGGGGTAGCGCACGGCTTTCACTTGACCGCCACTGGCAAGAGTCTGCTGGAAGACCGCAAACTGCGTCTCCGTGAGATGTGGGGCGCAGTCCACTAGTTCCAGCCCGAAGCGAATGTCGGGCTTGTCGGTGCCAAAGCGGCGCATGGACTCATCAAACGAGAGGCGGGGAAAGGGCTTGGCCAGAATCGTCTTGCCGGTCTTTTCGGTGAACTTCTCGACGACTTCGATCATTAACCCCTCGACCATGCCCAGCACATCGTCTTGCGTGGCGAAGGCCATCTCCAGGTCAATTTGCGTGAACTCGGGTTGCCGGTCGGCGCGCTGGCCCTCGTCGCGGAAGCACTTAGCGATCTGGAAGTATCGCTCCATCCCGGCGACCATTAAGAGCTGTTTGAACTGCTGCGGGGCCTGCGGGAGGGCATAGAACTTCCCAGCTTGGAGGCGATACGGCACTAAGTAGTCACGGGCACCTTCAGGCGAGGACTTAGTGAGAATCGGCGTCTCGATCTCCAGAAAATTATGTTTGTAAAAGTACTCGCGCACTGCCCGGACAACCTCATGCCGCAGGTGCATCTTGCGGTACATCTCAGGGCGACGCAGGTCCAAGTAGCGGTACTTGAGGCGCGCTTCCTCATTGATGTTCTTGTCATCTAGCTGAAAAGGGAGCGTCCGTGCGGCATTAAAGATCGTGATCTCAATGGCCTCGATCTCCACACCGCCTGTCTCCAAGTTGGGGTTCGCTAGCCCCTCGGGCCGCGCTGCGACCCGTCCACGCACGGCAATGCACCACTCGCTCTTGACTTTCTCAGCGATAGCGTGGGCCTCGGGGCCGGTGACATTGCGGGTCGGATCGGCGACAACCTGCACGAGGCCAGTGCGGTCTCGCAAGTCCATGAAGACAACGCCGCCGTGGTCACGGACACTATTGGCCCACCCGTTAACCACCACTTCCTGTCCCACATGCTCGGCGCGCAGTGCGCCACAGTCTATCGTCCGCTGCCAACTTGCAAATGCCACAAAAACCTCCTGATGCCCCGGGCTGAGGCACGTAAGGGGCATTATATCGCCTCCCCCGTAGGAGGGGGGAGGCTGCAGAGCGCTCCGCGCTGCAAAGGGCGTGCCGCCCATAAGAATTGGGTATGGCCGGAACGGCCTTTGTAGCCGAGGAACGAGGCTCTACAGCACCGCCGCTCTGACCGGCTGTGCTACTCCCCCTCTTTCAGTAAGAAACGGTTGCTGATGGCCTTGAACGAGAGCCGTCCGGCAAGCAGTAGGCTGTTGCGCTCGACTCTCGGACGGATGACGATTCCCTCGCGCTCGTTGTTGGTACCTTCGTACTTGCCCTCGGCGAGGGCAAGGAGCGAGTCCAGGGTGTGGGCGAACGCCTCTCCCTCCTCAATAACCGGGACGGCGGGGAGATTGGCCGATTCTAGAAACGCGCGGGAGTCGTCGTGGCTGAGGTACTTGCCCTGCTGCTGGTCGTAGACATTGAAGGCGAAGAACTCCAGCGACTTGCGGCCGAGGCGGTTCTTCTGGATGCCGGGGCCGCAGATCTCGCCCTGCACGGCCAGATGCGGCGCTTTGCGTAGCGCGGCCTCTATCTCGTACTTTTTCGCGATGTTCCAGTAGTGGTTCGCGCCCTCGGTGATGCTCTGGT
>JANNDD010000546.1:0-1902 GCA_031387365.1 Armatimonas sp.
GACTTCGACTATCTCGGTCTCCAGACGCTCTACGACCGTTACCTCATCACCGACAAGACCGGCAAGCGCCCACGCAGGCTAGAAGCGCCGCAGTTCTTCTGGCTACGCGTCGCGATGGGCCTGTTCTACGCCGATGCCGAAAACAAAGAGAAGCACGCACTAGAACTCTATACAATGTATAAGAGTCGCAGGTTCTGCTCATCTACCCCTACTTTATTTAATTCTGGCACGCTTCACAGCCAGTTGAGTAGCTGTTTTCCTGGAGATACCCTTCTGGTTACTTCGGAAGGTCTGCGACGCATTGACTCTCTTCAGCCGGGTGACCGCGTTCTGACCCAGAGTGGCACTTTTGAGTCAGTGCTTGCCATCGCCTCAAAGCGTAGTCTAGAACCTCTGATGGGATTACATCTGGACAACTTCCTTCCGGGTGAGGCAGTTATTCGGCCAACAGCGGATCACCGTATGTTTGCCTTGCGACAAGAAAAAATTGTCTGTCGTCGCCCTGTCAATGCAAACAATGCAACTCCTTGTCTTTCAAAACGCGGTCAGCATAAGAGCTGTCATGTCAAAGCTCGGCAGTATGCCCGTCCCTGCGATTGGCTCGAAACCGGAGGAAATACGCAGGGAGAGTGGATTCCCGCAGGTGAACTCCGCCCCGGCGATTACCTTGCTCTGACCTACCCCACCCACGAGCAAGAGCATTCCTATCGTCTGCTGGATTTTGTCGATTCCTCGATCTATAAAGAACATGAAGGGCGCATTGGTAAGACTCATCAAGATAGTAAGCGCCGTTACAGTTCTACCCTACACTCACAGACCACAACACTACCTACCCATATCGAGCTCACCCCAGAGCTGGGCCGCTTCATTGGCTACTATCTTGCAGAAGGTTGGGCATCCGATAGTCATGTCGCCTTGACGTTTCATACAGCAGAAGAAGAGTACATCCATGACGTTGCTTCGCTAGGGCAAAAGCTCTTCGGAGTTGCTCCCAAGATTCATGCCGCTACCAAAGGAGCCTGGGTAACCGTTTCCTTCCACAGTCGTATCCTAGCCGCATTTTTCCGCAATGAGTTCGGTGCACAAGGGCCGGAGAAGCGTCTGGGCACAAGACTCCTGGAAGCGCCATGTGCCGTGGTTCGTGAAGCTATTGTCGGTTTTTTCCGTGGAGATGGGGGCGTAGTTCATCGCCACCAAGTAGCAGCCACCGTTTCGAATCGCTCTCTGTCCCATGAGATTGCTCTTGCTTGTCTGAAGCTTGGCGCTCTGCCCATCTGGCGACGGGCCTTTAAGAACCATCTGGCGAAGGCTGACCCCTATACCGTAGTGCTCTCTACTCTTCAGGCCCCAGAACTGATTCGTGCCATTGGTAAAGACCTACATAAATTGGAATGGGAGCACTCACCTATTTCTGTGTGGCGAATTGAAGCCCAACGCTTTTTTGGCGAAGAAGGCACAGCTTTCTATCGTCTCGCTGATATTGAGGTGCAATCACCAGCACAAGAGAATGTTTGGGATATTCAAGTAGAAAACGACCCTTCATTTGCCGCTATGGGAATTGTTGCACATAATTGTTATCTCTACAAAGTGGATGATAGCATCGAATCCATCATGATTCGCGGGATTGCAGAGAATGCATTCCTCTCTAAGTGGGCTGGAGGCCTTGGTGGATCCTGGACAGCCGTCCGTGGGACTGGAAGTCATATTAAAGGAACCAATGGAGAGTCCCAAGGAGTCATTCCTTTCCTTAAAATGCACAATGATCAGCTTGTAGCTGTCAATCAGTGCTTTGTCCCCGGAACAAAGCTCTTCACGGGGCGCGGCGTCATTCCTATCGAGAACACCCGCGAGGGCGATCTGGTGCTGGGCAAAGACGGCGAGTACCGCCGCGTCGAGAAAGTG
>JANNDD010000551.1:0-2633 GCA_031387365.1 Armatimonas sp.
GGTGCGCTCCTTATCCTCCTGATTTTAGGGATCTTTCTCACCTGCCTCGGAGGCATCGGACGGTGACCTGCCCACACTGCGCCGCCCCCGTCACCGCCGAGGTGGTTCGTTGTGCGCAGTGCGGTGCTCTTCTCCCTATGGAATCAAGTCGGCGCTACCATATCAGTGACCCGAGCTTACGCTCCCGCGAGCGTTTCTTGTCCATTTTCGTCCTGCTCTTCACCCTGGCAACAACACTTCTTACGGTCCGGTACTTCGGCTGGCCCTGGGCTATCGCAGGCACTTGGATTGGTTTTCTTCTGGGTTCACTGCTCTGCCGCTACCCTGTAGGGTCGAACTTCCTAACGACTGTTTTGTTTTTGATCACCACGTGTGTGGTGGGGCCCCTAGAGGTTTTCCTGCTACTTCCCACGCCGTGGCGCTGGCTGGGGGTTCTCTGGCTGGTAGGAAGTCTTGTGATGACCATACGCATTTCCTACCAGATGGGATTTATTCGCAAATGATGATGACTTTCTCGGAGGAAACCACGGGCCTCTGCCCCACTTGTCTACGCTCGGTCCCGGCGACGATCTACGAAGAGTCGGGGCGGATCTGGATGCAGCAGCGCTGCGCGAAGCACGGAGAAAATAAAGCCTTGCTGGCGAGCAATGCGGCGGAGTATCTAAGATTTCGCACCTACGCTGTGGATCGTAGCGCGGGCGGAGTCGGCTGCTGCGGCCCCGGAACGGAGTGCGCGGACGGCCCCCCGACGTGCGTGCTGCTGCTCGAAATCACCCAAGCCTGCAATCTTAGGTGCCCGACGTGCTACGCCGATGCACGTGGCCACGAGATGATGGACGACGACGAAGCAAAACGGCGTTTAGATAGCTTTTTCCAAACCCAGAGCCGCCTGGATGTGCTGATGCTCTCTGGGGGCGAGCCGACCATTCACCCGCGCTTTATCGAGCTTTTAGACATGGCGCTGGAATATCCCATTGACCGGGTCGTGATCAACACCAATGGCCTACGGCTCACCCAGAGCGCGGCGCTAGTGGAGGCACTCAAAGCCCGCAAGGAGCGTATCGAGCTGTACTTTTCCTATGGCAGCTTCCGCCCCGACGTGCATCAGCGGCTCTACGGGAAGGACTTGGTGCAGCGCAAGCAAGACGCGCTACGAATCGCTACCGATGCGGGATTATTCATCAACCTCGTCCCCACGGTAGAGGCCGGAGTGAACGACGACGAGATCGGGGATCTCTATCGGTTCGCGCTCGCCCATGAGACGATCTGCGGGATTACCTACCAGCCCGTAATGGACAACGGCCGCTACGAGCACGGCTACGATCCGGGCGCACGGCTCACACTCACCGGGGTTCTAGAGCGCCTCGTGGCTCAGACCAACGGTGCGCTGTCACTCTCAGATTTTGTGGGGCTCCCCTGCTCGCACCCCGACTGCTGCGTGTTGACCTACGGGATTCTCGATGAAAAACGGAGTGTTCTGACACCTCTGCCACGCCACCTAGATGTCGCACGCTACCTCGATCTCTTCTCCGACAAGATCAGCTTCTCAGGGCTGATCGAGGGCGCTCTGAAACGCGTCTGGAGCGACACCGTGAACCTGCGCGCAGGCCGCACCCTCCGCGACTTAATGACGCTCTACGCCCACAGTGGGGTGAAAGACTTACTTCCCCTGCGCAACGACCCACAGGCCGTGGGCCGCCGCACGTTTCGGATTGTCGTGAAGCCCTTCATGGACGCACACACGTGGGATCAGAAGCGCGTGGACCAGTGCTGCACCAAGCTCCTCAACGAGAAAGGCGAGGCCGTCAGCTTCTGCGAGTACAATGTCTTCCACCGAGGCCGCAAGCCCGAAGTCAGCGGCCTCCAGCTGGTGGTTCTGAAGTAATAACCCCACACGTTTACCGTGCAGGAATCCGCGCCCCTAGCACGGAAATGGGTTGCATGCGTCCTACCCGCCTCCTAGCGTTTCTTGCCCTTGGCCTCGCCACCGTCTCCCCGCACACCGCTGCGCCCCGTGCGGCGGCGCTTCGGCAAACGGAGCAGGGCTACACCAAGCGTGATGTGCAGATTCCCATGCGCGATGGCACCAAGCTCTACACAGTGATCTACGCGCCCAAAGACGAAACAAAAACACACCCGATTCTGATGGTGCGCACCCCCTACAGTGTTCCCTACGGTGCGGAGAGCTTCGGGGCGCTGGGGGGCAACCGCAAGCCCTACACCGACGAGGGCTACATTCAGGTCTTTCAGGATGTCCGTGGAAAGTATCTGTCTGAGGGGAACTACGAAAATGTCCGGCCACTCAGCCGCGATGGTAAGACCGTGGACGAGAGCACCGACACCTACGACACAATTGCATGGCTTTTAAAGAATATCCCAAGTAACAACGGCAAGGTGGGCCTGACGGGCGTCTCGTATCCCGGGTTTTATGCCGCTGTCGGGGCGGTGCGGGCGCATCCCGCGCTCAAGGCCGTCTCGCCGCAAGCGCCCGTCACCGACTGGTTCCTCGGCGACGATGTGCACCACAACGGGGCTTTTATGCTTATGGACAACTTCTCTTGGTGCTTTGGCGGCTTCGACTGGCCGCGCCAAGGGCCAAGCCAACAAGAGTATCAGCCCAACTTGAAGTACGA
>JANNDD010000710.1:0-10595 GCA_031387365.1 Armatimonas sp.
GATCTGACGCAGAATATTGGGGTCATCCTCGACCACCATAATGGAGTTGGTTATAGAAGGCTGAGACATGGAAACTAATTGTATCGAAGATTATGGCGAAGTGCTTTAGGTAGTGGTAGAATTCACCTGAGTTAATTTAACCATGGTTAATTTGGAAAGAGAAAAGTACCTCGGTAAAGCGACGGGCGACATGCTCAAGGCGATTCACACGCTTCAGGGAACGACCTCCCCCGCAGCGCCTTCTGCGATTGCGGTGCGCACGGGAACCTCTCGTGCCTTTGTCACGAAGATGCTTCAGGGAATGGAGCGCGATGGTTTGGTGGATTACACACCTCACAAAGGGGCCCGCCTCACCGAACGGGGCGAGCGGCTGGCACGGGAGCTCTCGCGCCACCACCGGCTCCTAGAGCGCTTTCTCACCGACACACTCGGATTTTCTCCCGAGGGAGCCCACCAGGAGGCTGAGCGCCTGGAGCATGTGATCTCTGAGGAGTTCGAGGAGCGCTTGGCGGTATTTCTCAATCACCCAACAACCTGTCCTCACGGCTCCCCGATCCCGGAGCCGGAGAAAGAATAGAAATTAAACAAAAACAGGCTCCGGTGCGCTAACACCGGAACCTGTGAAGAGGTGAATACGCGGTACGTATCTTCCCCTGTCAGGGATATTGTACCGTGCCTCGATCTTTAACAAAGAGAGGTGTGCTATGGAGAAAATGAAGGTTGTGGTGGGTACTCTCATCACGATAACGCTCGGGGGAGGTCTGGCTTTGGCGCAGGAATCCCCGTCATCAAAAAGTCCGATCGTGACGGATCGGCCTGATTTTACGGAGTCAAATCAGCTCGTGATGCGCGGAGCCTTACAGCTAGAAAGTGGCTTTACCCTCACCAACCAGCGTGGAGGAGGTCGCACGGCGGGACTGCCCGAGCTACTCCTGCGCTACGGTGCCTCTTCAAGTGTAGAGTGGCGGGTTGGAGTGCCTGGCTTTGAGCGCGTTACGGAAAACGGAGTGTCTGCCCTCAGTGGCTTTGGTGATACCTACCTGGGCCTAAAGCTTGCCTTACCTGCGCTGAAGAACGGGACAGAGCTTGCACTGATCCCGGCGTTTTTTGTCCCGAGTGGCAAGAGAGGCATTCAGAGCGAAGCGACACAGCCCGAAGTGAAGCTAGTCTGGGCACATGGGCTAGCACGCGAGAGGAGCCTGAGTGGAATGCTCTACGTCTCGTTGCCACAAGAAGAAGGGAAGCGGCATCAGCGTCTTCAGCATACTGTCTCTTATGGCCTGCCACTCGGAAAAGGAACGGGAATGTTTATGGAAGCGGTTACTGATCTGGGGCAAGGTATTGCTCCTGCACATCAGCTCCACAGCGGGGTGACCTTTCAGCCCAACGCCACCAGCCAGTGGGACATTCATTTTGGGGTGGGGCTGAATCGCCCGGCTCCCCACGGGTTTATTGCGGCGGGCTACTCCGTGCGTTTTGGAGGTTCATAATGATCGGCTCCCCGACAGATAGACAACCACTTCCCTCGCTCCCCGAAGTTTTTCGGAGTGTCTCGGTTCCTAAAACTGCCAGTCCCTGGCGGCGGCTTCTCGCCTTCGCAGGGCCGGGCTACTTAGTGAGCGTGGGCTACATGGATCCGGGTAACTGGGGCACGGATATTGCAGGCGGCGCAAAGTACGGCTACAAGCTTCTTTGGGTGATTCTTGCCAGCAATCTCATGGCGATTCTGCTCCAGACCCTCTGTGTCCGCCTGGGGCTTGTCACGGGAAAAGACTTGGCGCAAGCGTGCCGAGACTACTACAAAAAGCCCGCCGCGATTGCGCTCTGGCTGCTCTGTGAGGTGGCGATTATCGCCTGCGATCTTGCCGAAGTGATCGGTAGCGCCGTTGCGCTCAATCTCCTTCTGGGTGTGCCGCTCCTCTGGGGCGTCTTGATTACGGGCCTGGATGTCTTGCTTCTTCTTGGCCTGATGCGCTTTGGCTTCCGTAAGATCGAGGCGCTGGTCATCACGCTCGTGGCGACTATCGCACTGTGCTTTGCACTCCAGCTCTTCTATGCCCACCCCGACTGGAGCGGCGTGGCGCGTGGCTTGGTCACGCCACAGCTCCCCGACAAAGAGGCGTTGTTTATCGCGCTGGGCATTTTAGGGGCCACCGTGATGCCCCATAACCTCTACCTCCACTCCTCGATTGTCCAGACCCGCGCCTACGAAAAAACAGCAGCGGGGTTGCGCCATGCACTTCGCTCCGCAACCACCGATACGGTTATCGCGCTGGGGATGGCCTTTTTTGTCAATGCCGCGATCTTGATTGTGGCCGCCGCTGCCTTTCATGCCAACGGAAAGTTCGATGTTGCCGGACTGGAGGATGCGCACTTGCTCCTGAAGCCCATGCTCGGCGGTGCGGCAGCCACAGCCTTTGCCATCGCGCTTCTTGCCAGTGGACAGTCCTCAACCATCACAGGTACTCTCGCTGGGCAGATCGTTATGGAGGGCTTCCTCAATATCCGTATCGCTCCCTGGCTTCGTCGGCTTATCACCCGCGCCCTGGCGATTGTGCCTGCGATGATCCTGATCGGGCTGAGCGGCGGCAAGAACACAGTGTTTCTGTTGACGCTCTCACAGGTGGTGCTCTCCATGCAGCTCTCGTTTGCTATCTTCCCTCTGCTCGCTTTTACGTCGGATAAGCGCCGTATGGGGCAGTACGCGAGCCCGCTCTGGCTTAAGCTTCTCGGGCTGGTGGTCTGCACGCTGATCGCAGGTCTCAATATCAAGCTTCTGTGGGATGTTCTAGGGCCGCTCTGGGTCTGTCTGGGAGCTGCCGTCATGGCTGCTTTTGCCGCTTGGGTGACCTGGGGCTACAAAGAGAAGCCCAAATAGGCAACGGCAATTGAGCTTGCAAACCCAATGGAGCCATGATAGAATTTCCCTCGCACGTTGCCTTTTCTGAGATAACGCGCACGCCGCCTTAGCTCAGTTGGTAGAGCAATGGACTGAAAATCCATGTGTCACTGGTTCAAGTCCGGTAGGCGGCACCTGAAGAAAAATCTCTCCTTTCTGGGGAGGTTTTTTTTGTTGGTTTGCTGTATTATTATTTTTGTGAGAACGAAAGTTTGTATTTGTGGGAACACCATCCCGAGTCTCATGATGATTGAGGGAAGGGTACGTAATCTTTCAAATCGAAGGTTCTGTCTCACCTGCTCCCCGTTTGGGGGACATAACACCCGAGACCTTACCCAACCAAGGCGTCACCCTTCACAGCAATGTGAGAGATTCTGGCGGTATCAGTCTCGTGAGAGAACAGATCGTAAAGCTCGCTTGGTGGAACTTCATGGGGGGAAATGCTTGCTTTGTGGCTATAGTAAGTGTGTCGCAGCGCTCGAGTTTCACCATCGTGATCCTAAAACCAAAGTGTTTGAACTATCGAAATCAAATCTCTTGCGTCGCTGGGATGTCGTACTTGCTGAGGTAGAAAAGTGTGACTTGCTTTGCGCAAACTGTCACCGTGAGCTGGAAGAAGAATTGGCTCAGGGGAACTTTTCACCGACGGTGAATTGTTAGCTCATATTATGACTTCTTCTCTTCGCGAAGACTATGCCCATGTGGCCCGCCGGTGTGAGGCGAGCTTGATTGCCTGTGCACGACGGCTGGTGCGCGGTGACGATGACCGGGTTCTGGATTTGGTGCAGGAGGCCTTGGTGCGTGGCTACGAGGCTTTTCGTGCGGGCAAGTTTATTGCGGGAGGGAATCCCTGCGCTTGGCTGGCGCGTATCCTTACCAATCACTTTATCAATGAGTGGCGGCGCGAGAAAAAATGGAGCGCTGGAGTGACTGTGGATGATGTCACTGCCGGGGGGGAGATCGGGCCGGAGGCAACACGTGCTGAGGGAGCCGATGTGGCGCTTCTGGAGGGCACACTAGACGAGGCACTGGACCGGGCGCTGGCCTCCCTGCCGGATGCATTGCGTCTGACCGTGATTCTTGTGGATATACAGGATCTCAGCTACCAGGAGGCGGCGGAGCGGTTGGGGGTTCCCTTGGGGACGGTGCGCTCCCGGCTGGCACGTGCACGTTTCCAGCTTGCGGAGCGGCTCCAGGACTGGGGAAAGGAAAGGGGGCTGGCATGAGAATGACACCCTGCCCGCACATGAAGACGCTTCTCTCGGCGCTCTCCGACGGTTCTCTGACGGGGCTGGCACGCTGGTATGCAGAAAATCACGCGCATCGCTGTCCGGGCTGTAGCAGCGCTCTGAGCGGGCTCCAGACTATCCGGGAGCGTATTCATACACTGGGAGTGTCCACGGGTGAGCCTCTTCGTCTTTCGGACGAGCGCTGGAACAAGATCGAAGTTGCCTGGGAACAGGTGGAGCGCAAGGAAACCTAAGGCATGAGCCACTTTGTACCGAAGTTTAGAAATATCTGTCTGGTATAATTTCACATGCAACCGGAAGCGCCTTACCGGTGTCGGATAACCAGTACAGAATACGCACCGTAAGCAAGTGCGCTTAGGAGAGAGTTAAAAGCCATGTGGAAGCGATTTATGGCCCTGGTCAGGTCCTGGTTCGGTAAAGGTCTTGATGTTCTTGAGAACCCCGAGGTTCTTCTGGATGACGCGAAACGTCAGATGCAGGAGATGCACGCACGCAACCGTGAGCGTGCGGTGATGGCCATCACGGCGAAGAACAACCTCCAGAATCAAGTGGACGACCTTCAGAAAACCGTAGACAACTTACAAGCGAAGGCTGAGTTTGCCCTCAAACGGGGTGACCGTGAGCTTGCGCTACAGCTCCTCAAAGAGAAGCAGAGCTACGAGCAGAGCCTGGTCAGTGCCAAAGAGACACTCGTGCAGGCGATTGAAACCTCAGAGCAGGTCAAGATTGCCATCAAGCGTGAGGAAGAGCAGATTCGCCAGAAGACTGCTGAGGCGCTGGCACTCAAAGCCAAGTGGAAGCAAGCCCAGATTCAGTCCGAGATGGAGAAGCAGCTCCAGGGCATGGGAAGCTGGGAAGACAGCAACAATGCCTTCGCCAACGCGAAAACTAAGATTAATACCAAGCTTAACGAAGCCAAGGCAATGAATGAGCTAGGCCAGACCAATGTCGAGAGCCGTCTGCGCCAGCTTGAGGTGAGTGAGTCTGATGTTGTCGCTCAGAGTGAGCTCGAAGCGCTTGAGGCCCGTCTGGGTCTCGCCGCTCCGATCACACAGAGTGTCGTCGCACCCAACAACGAGATCGAGGCTGAGCTGGCCCGACTTGAGCAAAAAGTCGGTGGCAGCGGCGGTAGTGCCAGTACGGGCAGCTAGTTCGTGTGTCGTCTCTTAGGAATGGTGACAGGCCCACCGGAGCTTCCTCCGGCGGGCCTTCCGTCCTGGTATCACTGCGTGGGAGCCCCTCATGCCCTGCGCCATCAGGCCGAGACCGGGAAAGTGCCTCCGGGAAACCCACCAGGTCATGCGGACTCCTGGGGACTGGGCTGGCTAGATCGCGCAGGGCAGGTCTCTCTGCTGCGACAAGTGGGCTCCGCCAGTGGCTCGGCCTACTTTGTCTTCGCCTCGGAGACGGCTTCCAAAACCGCGTCTGTTTTTTTAGGGCATCTCCGGAAGGCATCGTGTGGTGCCGTCACCAGCGATAATGCCCATCCTGTTCGGGTGGATCCCCTAGAAGGCGAGAGCGGTGACAGTCTTCTGGTTATTCACAATGGCACTCTTAAGGGAGCGCTCTTAAGCTGGGTACAGCACGAGGGGGAGGCCGCGGGTCGTCGCGAGGCACACTCCGACTCTGATACCGTGGCACTGGCAGGCTGGATCGCTGCCCAGGTCGGTCACATCAGAAGTGAGCACAGGCCCAAGAAGCTCGCCGAGGCACTCCGCGAGCTACTGGCTCAGGCGGCCCACGACGGTGATGCGACTCAAAACTACACGGCGATTAACTTGCTGATCGCCGCCCCCGAGGGGCTTTATGCCCTGCGGCAGTGCTCAAAAAATGCGGACTACTACACGTTGTCAGCGCGGCCACTGCAAGAAGGCGGCTGGGTGTTAGCGTCGGAGCCGACCGACACGGAGGCGGGCTGGGAAGCGCTTACCCCAGGGGAGCTGGTATTCTATAGTGCACACAATAGTACCGTTCAGAAAGAGATAGTGGTATGAGCATTCCAGATAGGATCGGACGACTGGGGCGGGCCTATGTCGGCGTGATCAAAGACAAGATTGACGCGGAGCTTTCTGAGCGGGAGACGGCTCTGGATGAGCTCGATGCGAGCGCAGGGAGAGAGCGTCAGGGCAAATCGGTTCCTCCCCCTCCCGCCAGTGAGCTCTCGGATGTGGACAGCTTGATGCGTCGTGCCGAGGAAAAAATTGCAGCGGCGCGGCGGGGAATGGAATCACGCCAGGAGCTCGCCCCCCCCACAGCCGCTCCCGTTGTGGCTGTCACGGATTCAAACCCACTTGCTGCTGACTACCGTGTCCTCGGGCTGCCCCTAGGAGCGAGTCTGGGAGAAGTACAGGCCGCTTACGATGATCTCATCCGCCGTAGCGATCCCCAGCGCTTCCCTGAAAACTCCAATGAGCAGGCACAGGCACGGCGTATTCTCGACCGGGTCAACCAGGCCTACGAGAAAATCCGCCGTGAGAACAACCCCACGGAAGATCGTTTCGCTAAACTGGAGCTGTGAACACCGCCGATCGCGTTGATATCGTTGTCTATGGCACGGTTGCGCTGGATCGTTTCTCTCCCTCGGGTAGGGAGCTGCCAGGAGGCGAAGCGCTCAACACGGCCTGCCTGCTAGCGGGTTGGGGCGTCTCTGTGGCGCTCGTTGGAACTGCTATTGGTCGAGATCCTGAGGGCGCACGCTTGCGGGAGCTCATCGAAGCGGCGGGGCTCTCACGGGCATTTATCCCCAATGACCCGGATGCTGTCACGCCCGTTTGTGATATCACTGTCTCCTCCAACGGGGAGCGGACGATGTCCGGGCGCGGCTTCGCGCAGGCGATTGCTCCCCCCGTTCCTGAGGCGCTCTTTGCCCGACGCCCGATTGTCGCTGTGGATCCGAACTTAGGTCCACAGGCCACACAGACGGCGCTCGCGGCGGCGCATGCGGGATGCCTACTCGTGGCAATGGACTTTGCACACCAGCCCGATGTCGTCGCAGTCGCGGAGGTGCTTCAGTGCAGCCTGGAGTCGCTCCGACGCTTCGGTGGCCCCACGGGAGAGCCTGAGGAGATCGTCGCCGCGCTCCCCGCCCGCACTGCCCTGCTGACTCTCGGTGCCGAGGGGGGGATCGTACGAACCGAGAAAGGCATCACGCGCTATAGTGCCTATCCGCTCACGGATATCTGTGACACCACAGGAGCAGGCGACGCGTTTCGTGCTGGGCTCTGCTATAGTCTGCTTCAGAACTGGCCGCTGGAGCGAACGCTCTGCTTTGCCAGTGCCACTGCCGCCTGCCACTGCCGTCGCCTGGGAGGAGCCTCTCAGGTGCCTTTAGAGGAAATTCAGGACCTCATGGCCAAAAAAACCGTAATTATTTTTTGAGATTTTGTAAGATTAGGCCTATGTCAACCGTTCTACACACAGATGAGGAAATTGCACGGCTCCGCAAGGCGCTACGATCCGGGGACGGAGCAGCAATTGACCATGCCGCCGCGCCGCTCATTCGTACTCTTTGGGAGCCGCTTGTGGATCAGGCACGACGCTTGATCCGCTCGGCATGGCGACCCCTGGGCTTGGAGGGAGAGGATCTTGTGCAGGATGCCTGGATTCGGGCACTGACCTATCTGATTGAGCCTGGCGGCGAGGCGGTTCGTACCCAGGAGCATCTCTTGCGGCTCTTGCTACGAATGATCAAGCAGCGCTTCTTTGACACTCTGGACCGGGCGGAAGGACGTGATGAGCAAGATTTTGAAGACGGGAAGGCGGAACAGGTGAGTGGCGCTGCCGAGCTGGGGGAAGGACTTCTCTGGCTGGAGGCAGGGGCACGGCAGAAGCTAATCGGTGCGCTCTTTGCGGGCGATGATGCTTTTCGAGCGGCGTGTGTGGGCAAGCCCAAGCGGCGCGCGCGCCAGTACCAGAGCTATGTGCTCTTTACACTGGCGGAGTTTTACCGACGTGAGGTGCTCTCGGATGGGGCGGCGGCGGGGCTCTTTGAGCGCTATGTCTCATTGCTCGGGGTGGCTCCGGAGGACTGGGGAAGAGTGGAGCAAGTGGCCGCCCAGCCGGAGGCGGGAGATGCGGAGCTATTTGCTGTGGTCAATACGCTCTGTGGTACGGCTCTGGCGGAACGGAAAGCACTCTATGTGCTACGGCATGAGCTAGGGGAGTTGGCATCGTGAGAACTAAAATAACCAATACCGAGATTGTCGCCGTGGCTGAGGGAAGCGCCGATACGCTGACCGAGCGCCGGGTGCTTGCCGCTGCGCTCCACGATGCGGGGGTGCGGCAGCGGCTGGCGCTCCTTAAATCTGTGGCCGCCGAGACGGAGCCACTGCCTAGGCTCTCTGCCGTTCTGCAGACACAGCTCCAGGAAAATCTCGCGATTGCTGCACGGCGCGTGGGACGTGAGTATGCCGAGCGGCAGGCGGCTGGTTCTGTCTCCGAGTCTCTTCCCGGCTGGCTGGAGACGTTTACAGGAACCGTACGCCGCGTGCTGACTCTGGAAAAACACCGCTTTGGGCTCTCCGCACTCGCGCCCGCACTGGCAGCATCGGCCGCGCCGCTCCGTGTCCAGAGTGAGGTTATGGAGGCGCAAAACGTGCACCTGGAGGTGCACCAGCTTCCCGGAAGTCCCATGCGCCTCCGTTTTTATGTGGATGCCAGTGCTTCCCCTGAGTTCCTCTCGGAGGAAGTGACAGGGGTTGCACTCGCTCTGCAAGAGGAGGGTAACCTGGAACTACAGATCTTGATCGTCCCGGTGAATGCACAAGGACGTGGCGCTCTGGAGATCCCCGCTCCTGTGGTTCAGGGAGGGGTGAGCCTGCTCGGCGTGGCACTGGTCACGGCCTAATGGCACAGAGAGCACTTGCCCGGCTCAATGCTCTCCTGAAGGCGCTGGAGAGTATGCCCCCTGAGGCGCGTCAGGGAGGGCTCTGGCTTGCGCTACAGGCACTAGGCGACCCACAGCTCATTCCCTACGTCTCAGACCCTCTCTTGCCCCTTGAGGGGGCGTTTCTCAGCCTAGACAGCCAGCTCCTGGCCTTACAGGCTGCAAGAGCGAGCCTGCCTGCGAATGCCGGTGGACTGGGGACAATCTGGGGGGCACTGTATCTGCCCGCACAGCAGAAGGCACGCCCTTGCCGTGTTGCGGTTGCTGCCCTCTCCGCCCCTACGGAGCTAGGCTGGCCACTCCCCGAGCCTGTCGCCCCCGTGAGCCCGAGTGTGGCTCGGAGCGCAGCTGCCGCGCTACGCGAGGCCCTCGCACTCATCGAGCGCGTGGGAATGCCGCCGCCCCGCCCGGTGCATCTGCTCTACGGCGTGGAAGAGGGGCTGTCCGCCGCAGGAGATTCCCTTGGTCTGCCGCTCTTTCTGGCGACACTCTCTGCACTCACGGGCCTGCCTCTGCGCCCCCAGCTGGGCGCGACGGGAGCGCTGGCTGAGGGAGCACTCTGCGCGGTCAACTGGACTGAGGCAAAGCGAACGGCGCTTCAGGCCGAGGGGATTTCTCTTCTCAGCCACAGCGATGTCGAAACCCTAGCGGAGGCAGCGACACAGGCACTGGAAGGCGGCGAGGGCTTTCGATATTGCGTGCCGAGCGCTGTGCCACCTCTGGTTGCACTCCCCACATTTCTCGTCGCCGATGTCGAGCTGAGCGACCTGCTCGGGGCACGGGACGAGATCGCGGCATTTGAACGCACCGTTTGCGCCGCACTGGAGCGCCAGGGCGGCTTTCTCTACCGGCGACAAGCGGCCGTTGAGGAGGGGATTCGCGCTGTCTTTGCAACTCCTGAGGCGGCCTGTGCCGCGGGCGTGGCGGTTCAGCAGGCACTGGTGAGGCATCCTTGGGCAGCAGGTTGTGCGCCACTACTGGCACGGATTGGCCTCTATCAGGGCAGTGCGGAGCGGGTGCGCGATGGTTATTTCGGTGCCGCTCCGGGGATGGCCTTTCGACTCATGCAGGCCGCACACGCGGGCCAGATCCTCTTGCCCCAAGAGCTTGCCGCCGAGGTCACTCTTGTCACGGTAGCCCTGGGAATCCATCGCCTCCGTGATCTCTCGATGGCTCTTAATCTGTGTCGGCTCGATGCCCCGGAAGTCACACACTGTGAATTGCCACCCCGGACACTCCGCGTACGTAACCACAACCTGCCTCTGGAGCCCAACCCTTTGCTGGGGCGGGCGATGGAGCTTGCCTCTATCCGGGCGTTTCTGGAGTCAGGGCGGCGGCTGGTAACCCTGACGGGGCCCGGCGGAATTGGCAAGACACGGCTGGCGCTTCAGGTGGCTGCGGAGCTGGCGGATCGCTTTACCGACGGGGTCTGGTTTGTGTCCCTGGCCGATGTTCACAACGAAGAGCAGCTCGATGCAGCCATTGCCGAAGCACTAGGCCTGGAGATTCGCGATAGCCGCGTGCGTTTTATCGAGACCCTGGCCGAGCGACGGATGCTGCT
>JANNDD010000578.1:0-4372 GCA_031387365.1 Armatimonas sp.
AGGTGCCGAGCATCGTGTTCTGCGCCCCGTGGACGAAGGTGTAGCTCGAAGGATCGACGCGGGTCACGCTCTCCACTGGCTGGCCCGGCAAGAGACGTGACGCAAAGGCGTAGCCCGCATACCACGCGATCGAGGCAAAGATGAGCGCGGCAAATGACTGATACTCTCGTACTGAGCGCACCCAGCTATTTTCCCATGCCACTTGAGCAGGGTAGTTGATGAACTGAGGCAGGTACTCGATTGGCCCTAAGGTTTCCCCGCCCCATTCATCAATGTCGGCAACGCGTACTTGCTCCAGTTCCATTGGCTCCTCGATGAACCTGGGAGTCGTCACATGGGAGCGAAGCTGAACACGAAGCCCTGCAAACCGAGTCATCCAAAGATTTCGGAGGCGTCGAGGAATCGGAGTGGAGGAAGTGCGAAGGTAGCCAGAGTTGGGGATGGGAAAAACGTTCACAAACGTTGTTAATTGCGATAGGAGGAGCATAGCAGTTCGTGGGGCTCACGGGAAGAGTTCTCAGTGGCGGGGGCATTTGTCCTGTCAAACCAGAGTATCCTGTGGCATACTCAGAGTTAGCTGTAATAATTACAGCGAGGGAGAATGACGATGACCGAGCGTATTACCATACGTTTTGAGGGGCAAGAAGTGGGGATCGAGTACCACCCGGAAACCAGTGAAGCGGAGGCTCGTGATGCATTGCGGGCGTATGAGCTGGGCTTACACGCCTTGACATTGCAGGCGATTCGGTATCGTCAGTTAACAGGGCTCCCCGTACCCGCCGTGCTGAGCGAATTGGCGAACGCACATACCTTTCGTGAGCTTCTCTAGGAGAAGGATCACGTATGCTCTGCTCCTCGCGTCTTAGATGCTCCTCGCGTATACTGTTTCTCTAAAGAAAGGGATCGGTGGGCATGGACGAGACCGGGACAGGGCAGGATTATCTGACGGTGGATCAGGCAGCGAGCTACTTGCAACTCTCAACCTCTTCAATCCGCTCCTACATCCGGACTGGGAAGCTGAAGGCATTTCGAGTGGCAGGGCTACGTAAGGTTCTCATACGGCGCACCAATCTACTCGAACTTCTGGAACCTGCTCGCCCTGATGGCATGAGTGGTGGGATCTAAAATGGCTACACTGCGCTGCACTAAGAAACTTCTTGATAAGCTGGGACTATCCGTCAAGGCATTGCCTCAGGCTCACGCTTCGGCCAATGCACCGGGGCAGAACAATGTGCTGGGGGATTGGTACGCAACGTATCTGCCTGCCCGTCCCAAGCACTTGATTCTTGCCGTCAATGAAAAGAGTCGCCTTGCGGTTCTCTTTCCCTCGGCTCCGCTCAAGACACTCGCTCCACGCTTTCTCGCTGCGGTTCGGCAGCGACTCACCGCGCTCGCGCTCGCCTCTGAGGTGATTGAGGCTGAGCTTGCTGCAATGGAGCCTTTGGCTTTTGGTCCAACACAGTCGCGCTCTGTGCTGGCGACGATGAACCAATTCGTCGAATATATTGATTACTACGCCGAGGATAACACCCTGGAGGGGATCGCACAGCACTTGGGCGATGGGATTCTGGGGCCACTGGAGTGGAAAACGCCTCACACTGTCGCACGCTTTTTACTGGATCCCGTGATGGTGGAGCAGGAATCCCGCGTCGTCTACCAGCTTAAAGTGATACTGGTGGAGTCTGATCCTCCGATCTGGCGACGACTGCTTGTTCCCTCAGGCTACACTCTGTGCCAGCTTCATGGAGCGATCCAGGCGGTGATGGGCTGGCAGAACTACCATCTGCACTCCTTCGAAATCCAGGGAGTCGAGTACGGTGATGACCCAGAGAAGGAGCTGGGCTTTCAAGACGACAGGGGCGTGACTTTACTACGTGCTCTGCCGCCGGTGGAGTCCACGTTTGAGTATGTCTACGACTTTGGCGACCACTGGGTTCACGAGGTTGTGGTCGAAAAGCAGATCGCTGCTTCTGAAGTGGTGGCAGTCCCCATTTGCCTGGAAGGTGAACTCGCTTGCCCGCCTGAGGACTGTGGCGGCATGTGGCGCTACCAGGAGATTTTAAAAGGACTCGCCGATCCCACCAGCATAGATGAGGACGAAGCGGAGGAGCTACAGGGCTGGCTGGAGTGGGCAGGAGAGGGTTTCAATCCTGCCCACTTTGATCTTGAACTTGCCAACCGCCGTCTTCGGCTCCTACGCTAGTGACACCTCCCTACGGCTAAAGCCGGGGCACTCTCGCATTTTTTAGGTAGTTTCTTCTCTCTGAAGAGAGAGACGCTCCGTTGCGGTATTAAGCCCAAGGGTAAGGGCTTCGGCAAGTGGCAGTTCCCCACGCCAGAAAGGGAAAGGGCCAAGGCGGTGGAGTAGTGGAGCGGAGAGAGGCGGGTGATGGAGTCCTCCGGTGCTGGGGAGCGCGGCGACTCTCCCTTCCCAGAAAGTCAGTATTTCGGTGGGGAGTGGCTCGGGTGCTTCGAATGGAGCTTCGTCCGCCTGGGTAACGGCACCCCCTGTCAGGGCGGTAAGGAGCTCTTCACGGCCCTTTCCGCGCAGGGCGAAGATCAGAAAGGGATCACGGTCTAGTTCCTCCGCTAGCAGGCAGAAGACCGCTGCGGTGTGCTTGCAGGGATCGCCCCAATCCGGGCAGGAGCACTCCGCCTGAATCTCGCGCTGCCGGGCAGGAAAAAGCGAGAGCTTAGCGGCTTTAAAGACTTCTTCGATCTCCTCAGGCAGCTCCCCTCCCAGCAAGCGCGCGATGAGAGAGGGCTCTGCTCTCAGACGCTCGATAACGCGCTCCCACTCGGGGCCGGTGAAGTCTTTCAGGGAGATGGTGATGTTGTAGGGGCGCGACTGGGAGCCCTGGACGGTGGCAGCAACGGCTCCCGAAGTGCAGTCCAGGGTGAGAACCTGCCCACTGCGAGCGTAGGAGCGTCCCCGCGCCAGCCGCGACTCCATCCCAAACGACTCCAGAGTCTCCATCCAGCGACGGCCCCACCAGGTCTCGCCAAACGCGCCTCGTTTCGAGCGTGCCTGAATGCCGCCCTTTGCTTCTTTGCGGCGTGTTGGCTTGTAGTATCCCCAAGACATGGTTACTTCTCCTTACCTTTCTTCTTTTTCTTCTTGCACGGCACGCTCGCGGGAGAGTGCAAAAAGACTCTTGAGCTCGCCCGTCGAGAGCTCGGTGAGCCACTGCTCGCCACTGCCGATAACGCTGCCCGCCACGTCTCGCTTGCTGGCAATCAAGGCCGCGATACGCTCCTCTAACGTCCCCTGACAGACGAACTTATGCACAAGAACATTGCGTTTTTGTCCGATACGAAATGCTCGATCTGTTGCCTGGTCTTCCACGGCAGGGTTCCACCAGCGGTCAAAGTGGATAACTTGCGAGGCCGCCGTCAAGTTTAGCCCAACGCCGCCCGCCTTGAGAGAGAGCACAAAAAACGGGATGCGCTCCTCGGCCTGGAAGCGCTCCACGAATTTATCGCGCTCTTTCTTTTGCACGCCGCCATGAAGCAGTAAGACTTCTCGACCGAACGTCTCCCGCAGGTGCTTCTGCAGGAGCATCCCCATCTCGGCGAACTGGGTGAAGATCAGGGCTTTCTCCCCGGAGGCCAAGAGCGCCTCGCCAAGCTCTGTCAGGCGCTCCAGCTTGCCGGAGCGCCCTGCCAGTGGGGAGCCATCTGCGAGAAACTGCGCCGGGTGGTTGCAGAGCTGCTTGAGCTTCATCAGGGTCGAAAGAATCAGCCCACGCCGCCCAATTCCCTCGGCATCTTCCAGGCGCTCGGTCATATCGCGCAGCACGGCTTCATAGAGGCTGGCCTGCTCTGCTGTCAGGGGGCAGAACGCGTCTTGCTCGATCTTGTCGGGCAGGTCTGAGATAATGCTCTTGTCGGTCTTCATGCGCCGAAGGATCAGCGGCCCGGTGCGCTGCTTGAGGCGGGTTGCCGCGCTTTCGTCGCGCTCCTGCTGGATGGGGAGATAGAAGTCTCTCTTGAAGGCACGCTCGGAGCCGAGTAAGCCGGGGTTGAGAAACTCAAAGAGTGCCCATAGATCACCAACATGGTTCTCGACAGGCGTTCCCGAGAGAGCCACACGCCACTGGGACTGGAGCGCTCTTGCCGCCTTGCTCTGGCGTGTCTCCGGGTTCTTGATATTCTGCGCCTCATCTAGTACCACGCCGGTAAAGGTATAGCTTGCCAGCTCGTCTCTGTCTCGGTGCAATAAAGCGTAGCTGGTGAGCAGAATATCGCATTCGTCCAGCGCCTTCTCCAGCGCTTTGCCGTGTGCTCGCTCCGGGCCATGGTGCGCCAGAACCGAGAGCGAGGGGGCAAAGCGTGCGAGCTCACGCTGCCAGTTTCCCACCACGGATGTCGG